>CAZTYP010000109.1:0-55249 GCA_964617555.1 uncultured Melioribacteraceae bacterium
TTATTCTGAGATTTTGGTAGTTCTCTTCTACAGAATAATTACCGTTTACAAATGCTGTCCACTTATTTAAATCAATTGAATTATCATCAAAATTATCGCCGGCATTTGAATATGACGTGCTATTAACTTTAACCCATGCACTCATTGTTAAATTAGATGAAATATCCAAACTTGCAGCATCACTTATTTGTATATAATCATTACTCCCATCAAATAATATTGAATTACCGGCACCCTGGGCAAAAAGAAGATTCGCACAGTAAAAAGTCACTACTAGGGAAAAATACAACCATAAATTGTTTAAAAATGCTTTAAATGATTTCATAATTACTCCCATAAATTATAAAAAATAGTAGTTCATCAATTATCATATTTTATTCAAAAAAAAAAGAACTATGGTTATTAAACAAATTGCTAATACAAAGAGAATTATTTCATTAAAATCATTTTAATCGATTTTGTAAAATTAGCATTACCATTAACCGGTGTTGCATTTATTCTGATAATATAAACTCCGCTTGTGAGATGCCCCGCATTCCATAGTGTGGAATGTAACCCTGCTGACTCTACTCCGCTTACTATCACATCTACACGCTGACCAAGTACGTTAAAAATTTCCACTTTTACTTTGCTGTCATAAGGCAGGGCGTAGCTTATTGTAGTACTCGGATTAACGGGATTGGGATAGTTTTGTAATAATTTAAATTCATTCGGTATTATTTTCGCCTCTTTAACCCCAACCTCGGTTAAAGGATAAATATATGTATCGGCAAGAGTCGAATCTTTTGATTTCCCTCCGAATATTAATATCCCCGTTGGAATATCATTTTTATCAGTTAATAACGCCGCCCCGAAATCTGTACGAGGAGATGGAAGGTCGTTTAATCGTGTCCAGCTTTTAGAAGTAATATTATATTCCCACACATCTTTAAAAGGGCCATCATTACCCGCATTATCTCCACCTAATATCCAAATTTTATTTACCTTGTCGGAAGCAACCATTCCGTGATTTTGTCTTCCTTTCGGTGTTGCTTTTTCGTCAAGTTGCTCTTTACAAATTCCCGAATTTCTTTTTTCCGAAGGCAAATCGTTTCCGGAAGATAATTCCCATTTATCCGTTTCCATATCATAATTCCATAATTGATTACTTACGTCTTGAGGTCCTATACCGCCAAAAAGTTGAACCTTATTATTAACAAAAACCGTTCTATGACCATATCTGTACATATCGGGAAATTCTCCTTTCTTTTCCCATGAGCCTGTCTTTGGAGCATAAATCCATGTGGTTCCGTCAAGTGCAAAATCTTTATCAAAACCGCCCAAAAGCAGAACACGGCCATCGGGTAAGATTGTTGACGAATGACAAAAACGAGGACTCATTTTTGTATCTCCGCTCTGAGTCATTTCATCCCAGTTATTACTAGACGGATTATAAGACCATATGCCTGAATACACTCCGCCTTTGCCGTCTGCTCCAAAGAAAACCAGCATTCTTTCGGTATCATCTTTAGTAAAAACAGTTGCCGAATGAGAATATCTACCCGCCGGAGCATTTGACGGATTTTTGTCTAACCACTCTTTTTTTTCATCATCCCATTTCCACAAACCACCTATTACACAACCGTTAGTATTATAAACTGTTCCTCCTTTTGGGGTTGTTGTTGTAGAATTGGTATATCCGCCATATAAAAACACTTCGCCATTAATTTTCGTTAACGTTCCTCCGCTACGCGATACGGGCTGTGCAATTACCTTTGAAATAAAAAGAAAAAATAAAACGGAAATTAGTCTTAAAATAATTTTCATGTTATCCCCCACTATGTTTGTTTACCATTTTTATTAAAATCTAATACGAAAAGAGTAATCTCAAAATAAATTACCTTAATAGGAGTATCAAATCTTTTATGTCCTAAAACGGTTTTGAGTACAAAAAATTATGCGGATTTTCTGTATTCGGAGGGGGTTTGCCCTATAATTTCTTTAAATATTTTATTAAAAGCAGACCGTGAGAAAAATCCTACTTGTGAAGGAATATTTGAAATTTTTACATTAGTATCGGAAAGGAGCAAACATGCGGCATTAATTCTATATTCGTTAATAAACGAAGAAAAGTTTTTACCGATTGAGTCGTTGATAATAATGGATAAATCCTTTTCCGGTAGATGAAGCCGTTTGGCGAAGTTTTTTATCTTTAAATTAGGATTGAGATAGAGTTTTTCATTTTTAATTATATCCTGTAATTCGGAAATAATTTCGTGCTTTTTACCTTCCGAAAATTTACTCTTTATTTTCCTTTCCGAACTTAACATCGGGTTATTTTCAAAACTTTTTGATATTTGTAATTCGAGTAACAATTCATCGTGTTTAAGTCCAACAAGCCCTAAAACCAAAATAACCAAATCACTAAGAATTATATCGATAAGAATTGTTTCACTTTTTTGCATCCAAGAGATAAAGAATAAAATTTCGTAAACTATTATCCCGATAATTACATATTTAACCCATACAGATTCAAAAGAATTTTGAAAATTCATTTTCAGTCTTTTATTCAACTTAATGAACGAAAATAAGTAGTAAAAGAATTGTACGTAATAGAGAAGATAAATTATCCAAAAGAATACTCTCAAATTATAAGATTGATTAAACTTGTAGGAATTCATTAAAGGAACAATAGTACCAAACTCATCCCCCAAAACAACAAGAAGTAAAAACAAACTAATAAAAACAAAAATAGGAAGCACAAAATGCGAAATAGGAATTCTAACCTTTTTTCCCTTTTCAACAATTGAATTTATATAGATATTAAGGATAGGATAAATTGTGTACAAAAGAGGAAATGCGATAATAAAAACAAATTGTGCACCTCTTTCTTTCTGAAGCATTATTAATAGATTAAGTGAAACAAGTAACGATGCTATAAGCATGCCTGCCATCATTATGTATCTTGCCCTGTTCGAGTGGTTTTTAGATAAAAGAAAAATAACAAAAAAAACTATCGAAAACGAAATGCCGACAATATCAAACGTAACTACAATGTCCAATGTATTATTCTTTTATGAAATAAGTGATAATAAAATAACTATTTACAATGTTTTACACAATAAATTATTGATGTGGAAAACAAATAAAACTTTTCTGAAACAAGTAAGAATGCGGAGGTATTGTTATTAACAGATTTTAAAAACACTCAAAGTTTTTTGCAAAATTATGAAAGAAAATTTCTCTATTATTAAGTAAAGGTGTCGTAGAAAACCGCTTTTTATAACTTTCTAATTAATCCGAATAAGTTGCATATATTTTAACTGTTGTGTGGTTTAAGAATAATAAAAGCAACCATTAAAGGTTGACTAATTTTAACCATAAGTGCATAAATTAAGTATTGTTCGAATTGTTAATAATTAATAAAATAGAACTTTGCAGAGTTATTGAATTGTATTTTATTCTTTAGAACGGGAATTATGTTATACCGAGGTAAATTTTTTGTGCTGTTAATCGGGTTTACCGATTAACAGCACAATATATTATTATTTAAGTAACATCATTTTCTTTACTTGAGAATAATCGTTAGATTGTAATTTATAGAAGTATATTCCGGAAGCCAAATTATTTGCATCAAATTGATAGGAATATGAACCCGCTTTAAGTTCTTTGCTTACCAATGTTTTAACTTTTTGTCCTAATACATTATATACTTCCAAAGTTGTTTGACCGGAATACGGTATTGAAAATTCAATTACAGTAGTAGGGTTAAACGGATTAGGATAATTTTGACTTAGCGTATAATTAGTAGGTACGGCACAGCCATTTGAAGTCTTTTCAACACCCGTCCAAACTTCCCATTTTGCTTTTTCTTCAGGGAACCAATTTAAGTCTCCCACAGGGAATCCGCCTTGTGCATGTTTTAGTGCTACTTGATTTGTATAAGCCAAATTTTCAGGTAGCGGCCAAGTAAGGTCAAAAAGTTTTCCGTCAGGATAATAAAGACGGTCTTGGAAACCGGTATAATCGGAGCCGAATTGCCTTCTGTCTTCATTCCATTTAATTTGTTTGTCAATAACCGCACTTTCCATTGCAGCGTCAAATTCCGGATCCAATTCAATGTTGTTTTCGTCAACAAAGCCCTCATAAAACTTAAATAAGCTGTCGGTATTATCATCCATCCAAGGAACCGGAACCAAATTATATTCTTGCCAATATTTTTTTACCTTTTGATTCCAACCGTAGACATTATTTTTATAAACTGCTTTTCTATCGGATTGTTTAATACCTAAATCGCTTAATTTTGCTGCATCAATATCAACTATTTTAACAATACTATAATGTTTTTTTGCAAATTGAGATGAATCTTGTCCATATGTTTGATAGTTGTAAATAATATTATCAGTAATTTTAGCATCTAACAAATGTGGTAATCTAAGGGCACCGACAGCCGTTGTAAAAATAGTATTATGAACAAGTTCAACATATTTTGTGTAATCTTTTAAATACAATACATATGCACTAATGTTAAAGAATGTGTTATTTACAATCGAGATGGTGTCTTGATCTACTTTTTGTGAAAGGACTAAAGAGTATCCGCTGTATTCTTTGTTTAATCTCGCATCGTTTCTAAAAATGTTATTTTTAAAAATATAGGTTGAATGGTCGGTTGATCTCGCATTAAATACTTGATACGTAAAATAATTGTAAATACAATTATCTGAAATCAATTTAATGTTGCTTCCGGCCATGTTAATTAATTCAACAGATTCTGAAACGATTTTTTCATCTGCAGGAATGCCTTGGAAAAGAATATTTTTAAATTTAATTGTAATGGAATCCGTTCTAACTTTCATAAAGGGTCTTACATAAGCTCCTTCGGCATTTTTTGCACGAACAATCATTGGCGGACGGGTGGGATTTTTGGGATCATCGTCATCGGCAACCAATGAGAAGTTAAAATTAATAAACATGGTTTGATCTTGGAAATAGACTTTTTCTCTTTGCAATCTGTATATTGCATCGGGGTGTTTTCTTTCTCCGGAACTGGTTGTATCGCCCATAATAAAGTTATTAATTGCTCCAATGGGATTACCGTTACAAGTATCCGGTACATCAATAACCGTTTGGGAAAACAAGTTTTGTGGTATTGTAAATAATACCGCTAAAACAAATAGAATTGTTAAATGTTTTGTTTTCATTTTGTTCCTCCTTTGTTTGGAAAATAATATTTTTTCTTCTAACAATTATCACAGTTGTTAGTATCCGTAAATGTAATATGTATATTATGTTTGTATTCGAAATTTATTGTAGGGAAAATCTGACTCCTAAATGATAAATACTTCCGTAATGCTCTATTGAACTGGTTTGTTTGTTACCGTCAATAAAATTTTTATCGTAAACGGAAGAAATGTTTACAATATTACCATATAGCTCCAATCCTTCAATAGGAAGTTTTTGTTTTACCGTTAAATCCCAACGAAGATAGTCATCGGTTAAAACGCGTTCTTCTTTCCAAAAACTATTTTTGATAAAAATATCGGATTGATAATACATCGAAAGCCTGGTGCTAAAACCTTTATAATCATATCCTAATGCTACATTAAGAATATCGTCCGGTTGATTTTGCATTCTGTCCCAATAGCTCTTATCAACTTCTTCGTAAACAATCCATGGTGGTTTAGTAATAATTTTAGATTTAAATTCGGTTTTGGGGTATTTGGTTTCAGAAAATATTTTTGTGTAATTGATATTAAGAACAATCCCGCGCAAAAACGAGGGCAAATACCAAAAGTTGGTTTGCCAATCTATTTCTATCCCCTTAACAACGGATATATCCGAAATATTATCGGGGGCTGTATATTCCATTCCTTCGTATATATCGGAGAGTCCGTATTTAGCGGGGTCATGCATAATTCTTTTACCCATAAAATAGATTTTATCTTTAATGTTCTTCCAAAAACCTCCTATGGTAAAAAGTCCTAAATAATTATTGCTGAAAGCAAAGTTTACATCAAAACTTTCGGCTAATTCGGGTTTTAAGCTCGGGCTATTAATTTTTATTACATTATTACCTATATCCATATTGGGAATAATATATCTAAAATTTGGGCGTGCAAGTGTTTGTGTATATGCCAATCTTATTTGCATCCAATTATTCGGTTTATATCTTAAATGAATCATAGGCAAAAAGAAATTGTTTTGCCGTGTACTTGTTGTATCGGTATGGTCGTAGCCAAGTTCTGAATCTTGGTTCGTTGTACCTCTTATTCCCCAATAGGATGTTGTTTTATCTTCGTATCTAACACCCGGTATAAATTTTATTTTATCGGTAATATTAATTTCGGCCATTAAATAGCCTGCATACAAATCTTCGGTTCCATTATAATCATTAATAAGAGAAGTTTTATGCAAATATGTGAAATAGTTCGATCTATGATGCTCGTCAAGTTTATCGTATGTATTGTGCATAACATCCAACACGTCGTACATTAACGAAATATCGGCAACGGGACCCAGTGTATATTCTCCGTTTAAGAATTCATCGTGTTTAAAATTATGGTCAATAAATAGCTCGTAAGGCATATGTTGTGTTCCCAGCGGCGCAATTTTCTGCATCCAAGGGAATGCTTCGAGAATAGGATTTTTAATTTCATTGCCACCCCAAGATGCTAATAATCCGCCGTATCCTTCAAGATTATACGAGCGTTTATCATATCTGTATTTTGCTCCGAATTTTATTTGCCCGTTAATTTGTTTTGAAAGAGAAAAATCGGTTGAAAAATCGAGAGAAGCCGTAATTAATCTTCCTTCAGCAACATCGTCGGTACTCCGTATACTTTCCCAATATGTGTTGTGTATATCGTTTTTAGCATAATTTAATATCTCTTCGGGGGGTGTATCTAACGGAAATGTACTGAGGTCTTGAGTGTTAACAAAGTTGAACATTAAATTATCGGGATGTTTATCTTCGGAATATGAATGACTGAGTTTTGCATTTATTTTAAATAGTGAAAAATCTCCTTCGTAATTTAATATATTAGAAAATATCAACTGCTTGCTGTCTTGATTTGCAGTATAATATCTATGCGATCTATCTTTATTAAAAACTTCCCAATATGCTTGTTTGGAATTTGTTCCGCTGCTGAAAAAGTTTTTCATATAAATTTTTCCATCGGAAAGTTTATAATCCAACGTTAATGTTGCACCGTATCGTTCTCTAATTCTGTAAATATCGTTTAATTTTAAGTCATTTATTCCCAATGGATTTTTTCTATCGGTATATTTTGATAACACGCTGTAATTTGCACTTACGTCATTGCTGCTCAAATTCTTTCTTCCGATAGTTGCTTGAGCAAAAACACCGAATTTGTTATTAAAAAATCTATTGCTTATATCTCCTACAAACTGATAATCGTTATATTCGTTTTTAAGTTTATTATACCCGCCTTCTGCAATAACGGTATATTTTAATTTTTCAGGTGCCGTTCTCATTTTAAAGTTTACCGACCCGCCGACTTGATCTCCATCCATATTTGCCGTAGGAGCTTTAATAACTTCTATACCTTCCAACGAATATGAAGAAATCATACTCATATCCACACTACGATCGCTGCTTCCGGTAGCGGAAAGGGAAACACCGTCAACCATAATTTTGCTGTATTTCGGTTGCAAACCTCGGATTACAACTTTATTGCCTTCTCCGCCGGAACGTAAAACGGAAACACCAGGAAGACGTCCTACGGATTCGGCGGCGTTGGCATCGGGTAACTCTCTGATTCTATCTTTGGAAACAACATTTTTAATTTCATCTGCTGAAAGCTGTTCATTTATTGCGGATAATTGTCCTTTGGCTTGCGCGGTAACTATTACTTCCTTACCCGTAACCGCAACCCAATCCAATTTAAATATCAAATCCAAAGTTTTGTTTGAAATGACGGTAACTTTTTCTATCTTGTCGTTATACCCCACATAAGTAATTTTTAATGTATAGTTACCCGGTTTTAACGACGGCAAAACAAATTTTCCGTGAATATCTGCCGCTGCACCAATTGAAGTACCGACAACAACAACATTGGCACCTATTAATGGTTCACCGCTTTTTGCATCTACAATTGTTCCCTTTATTTTCCCTTTTTCAACTTCTTTATCCACTGGTAAAATAATTATGGAACCGTTTTTTGTAATTTGTAATTTGGTAGATGTTTGTTTAAGAACCATCATAAGAGCTTCAATGGTATTAACTTTTTCCGCTTTTACCGAAACTTTGCTGTCCAACGGAATAATATCGCTGTTATAATTAAGTTTAATATCCCCCTTTTTGGAAATTTCGTTTAACGCAACTTGCATGGAGGCGTTTTCCAAATCTATTGAAATTTCATTCAAAAGAGCAGCGGGAATTCTTTGATTACGATTTAAATTATTGGAATTGATATTTTGTGAAAAAAGCTGGAAAACAAAACCAAATAATAAAAGGATAATATAAACAAATCGTTCCATTATATTCCTCCGTCGGAAGTTGTGTTAATTAAAAAATAGATTTTTTTTCCGTGACGTTCTACGGTTGTGTTTGTAATAACGGAAATAAGGTCAAGAACATCATTAAGATTTGTATTATTAAGATGAATCGTTAAATTTTTTCTGTCCAAAAATTTATCGGAAATTACAAAGTCCAAATCATACCAACGTTCCAACTGCATAATTACCTGTTTTAAACTTGCGTTTTTAAAATCCATTTCGTTGTTCATCCATTTACTGAAATTGGAAGCATCGACGGTTACAGGCTCGGAAAGTTTACCGGAAGGCGATAGATTACTTTGCATGTTTTTTGTTAAAATCACATTTTCTTTTCTACCTTTCGTGCCGGCAGAAAGAGAAACCTTCCCTTCGCTCACCGTTACGGTTACACCTTCACCGCTATCTTCCCACGAACGGACATTAAACTTTGTACCAAGAACTTCCACAACCCCGTTGTTAGAATAAATTCTAAATGGTTTTTTCGGGTTTTTTGCAACTTGGAAAAACCCTTCGCCTTTTAAATATACTTCTCGGCTCTTTTCCCCGAATTTTTCGGGGTATTTCAATTCGCTTCCGGAATCAAGATTAATTGTTGTACCGTCATATAATACTATTGTTTTTCTTTCTCCCCGTTTAACGGATAGAACTTTAAATTCAATTTTTTTTGCGGGTTGCGGTGTAAAAAATTCCTTAGAAAGGAAATAAGAAGCAACAACGGTAAAAAATAGAATTGCCGCATATCTCCAAACGGTAAAAAATCTTTTTCTTGCTTTGCTTTTTAAATTAAACCTGGCAATTTTATCATTAAAAGCTTTTTCGGTTTGTTTTTCATCTTTCGATAAATCATTAAGATTAGCTCTTACTTCTTCCCATTTAAGATTTACATCCGTAATTTCCATCTTTTTTTGATTTACGGAAGTAAGTAAATTAAGTTCTTTAATTCTATTTCTTAATTCCCGATTGGTTTTCAACTCGGATTCAATTTTTGTCCTTTCTTCTTCGGAAGATTCGTTTAAGACATATTTAATTATTTCATCCCAATCAAATTTTGGATCCATTACTTTTTCTTATTTTAACTGATATAATTAATGCTACTATATAACCTTTTCATTCAGTTTTACCCTTACAGCAAAAGAAAAATAAAAAACGGTTAACAGGAAGGTTTTATTTAAGTAAATATTTAAGCTGTTGTCGTAAATATTTAAGGGCCCTACTCATTTGGGTTTCAACGGTTTTAACTGAGATATCAAGAGTTAATGCAATTTCGGAATAAGTTAAATTATCGAATCTATGCATACAAAAAATTTCACGACGTTTTTCGGGCAATTCAGAAATTGCTTTCGAAATTGCTTTTTCCAACTCATTATTTATTGCAATATTATCGGGGAGGTCCTTTTTTTGAACAATTATCACTTCAATATCAACATCATTGAAGTTTTTATTTCTTTGAATATACTTTAGCGATTGATTTTTTACGGCGGAATACAGGTAAGACTTAAAGTTAAGTGTAAAATCCAATTTGTTTCTGTTATTCCATATATTTACAAAAACATCATGAACAACATCCTCGGCAATCTGTTCATCTTTTACATATCTGTAAGAAAAATAGACCAGATGCTCATAATAATGCTTAAAAAGCTGTTCATAAAGAACTACATTGCCTTTTTTAATATTTTCAACTTCAAAACTTTTCAAGTTGCAAAATTTTATTTAATAAAGAATAGGGCAACAAAGATAATAAAAAAATAAAGGCTATTAATTATATTATAATTTTAAAAATTTTTGCAAATAAAGATATAAAAAAAAGGTTGCCCAAAGTTACACGAATTTTTGGGACAACCCTTTGTTGTTAAATAACAGTCCTAATTATCTAAGCATTATATGTTGACGAAGCGGTATTACCTCCGCGCCCCGTCCAGTTTGTATGGAAAAATTCTCCGCGCGGTTTGTCAACTCTTTCATAAGTATGTGCTCCGAAATAATCTCGTTGTGCTTGCAGTAAATTAGCCGGCAATCTTCCGTTTCTGTAGCCGTCAAAATAGTTCAACGCCGTAGATATTGCCGGAATCCAAATACCGTTGGAAGCGGCAACGGCAACAACATTTCGCCAAGATGTTTGGGCATCATCTATTTTTTGTTTAAAATAAGAATCGAGCAATAAATTAGATAATTCAGGGTTGTTATCGAACGCTTCTTTTATTTTGCCAAGAAATACCGAACGGATAATACAACCGCCTCTCCACATAAGAGCAATGCCGCCGTAATTTAAATTCCAGCCGTATTCTGCCGCCGCAGCTCTCATCAAAACATATCCTTGCGCATAAGAAACTATCTTGGAAGCAAGTAAAGCTTTTCTCAAATCTTCGAGGAATGCTTTTTTATCTCCGCTAAATTTAGGTGTAGGGCCGGAAAGTATTTTTGATGCTTCAACCCGCTCTTCTTTCATTGCCGATAAAGTACGGGCATAAACGGCTTCGCCGATTAATGTTAAAGGAACACCTAATTCAAGAGAAGAGATTGCCGTCCATTTGCCTGTGCCTTTTTGTCCGGCGGTATCAAGAATTTTTTCAACGAGCGGGTTACCGTCATCATCTTTGTATGCCAAAATATCTCTTGTAATTTCAATTAAATAACTATCAAGTTCGCCTTTGTTCCATTCGGCAAAAACTTCGTGCATTTCGTCATAACTCATACCAAGCAAATCTTTCATTACTTGATATACTTCGGTAATCAACTGCATATCTCCGTATTCAATTCCGTTATGTACCATTTTAACGAAATGGCCGGCACCGTTCTCGCCAACCCATTCACAGCAAGGGGAACCGTCTTCAACTTTTGCGGCAATATCTTGGAAAATAGGTTTAACTGCTTCCCAGGCTTGCGGGGAACCGCCCGGCATAATTGAAGGTCCAAGCAAAGCTCCTTCTTCACCGCCGGAAACTCCGGTACCTATAAATAACAATCCTTTTTCTTCAACATATTTTGTTCTGCGAATTGTATCGTTATAATTGGAATTACCACCGTCAATAATGATATCCCCCTCTTCAAGATAAGGGATTACCTGCTCTATGAAAGCATCTACCGGAGCACCGGCTTTAACCATTATCATCACTTTACGAGGACGTTTTAATGCGTTAACAAATTCTTCAACGGAATGTGTCCCTATTATATTTTTGCCTTTTCCTCTACCATTAATAAAATTATCCACTTTGGAAGTTGTTCTGTTATAAACAGCCACCGTATAGCCGTGGCTCTCCATGTTCAGCACTAAGTTTTCTCCCATTACGGCTAAGCCTACCAAACCGATATCTGCTTTACTCATTTTTTCTCCTTTAGTTTTATTAAATATTTTTTTATAAACTTTCAAAAATTTAACTCTCTTTAAACCTCTCTTTATAAGCCCACAATCCTATTGCAGGATTTGAAATATAAAAGATCTCTTCTCCGTCCGGCATTATATTAAACCCGTCTTTTAATTTTTCCGGATTATATTTTTTCATCATTTTATCTAAATCGGCATAATTAAAATTAACACTTTCAATCTCCTCTTTAGAAATTTTACCGGAACAATAAGTAATTGTAAATCTGTTTTCGGATGAACCGTGAATAAGGTGTGCGGCAGCACTCAAATTATTTTGCAAATCTTCATTTCGCTCAACAAGCTGCAATATTTCCGGAGTTGTAAGATATCCGTATTTTCTTATTAATCTGTCAATCTCTTTATCTTCACCGAATTCGTGAAGCCCCGGTGCAAGAACAATCAATTCCCCACCGTTGTCAATTGCCATACGGGTTCTGTATATTGATTTATTTCCGAGCCAAGTGCTTTTAAATTCAGAAGGGTCTAAATATACCACCACTTTTTTTAGCGGTTTATCCAACATCTCAAAATTCACTTCAAGAGATAACTCGGCAGCTCGTTCAAAACATTCATAATCATCCCCAATAAACAACCCTCGCATAACCAATTTATCGTTTTCATCTTTACCGATAACGGTTTGTACGTAAACCACGGGTAAATCTTTCCCGAAATTTTCGGATGCATAATTCAGAACTCTTCTAACGGGTGTATCAGCCCGTCCCATCATTTTTTCCATACCGTAAGCCGCACCAAGAAAATGACTTTTATTAATCCCTTCTTGTCCTCCGGTTCCCACAAAAATATTCTTATTATAATTTGCCATTCCCACAACTTCGTGAGGTACCACTTGTCCGATTGAAAGTATTAAATCAAACCCTCCGGTAACAAGCAGCTTATTAACTTGTGCAGGCCAATCGTAATTCACTTTTCCGTCCGATACTTCTTTTACATATTCTGCGGGAACAACACCTAAAGTGTGTAAATCTTCTTTCCAATTATGAATACGAAACAATTCTTTCGGAATTTTTCCGAACATAGTTGTAAGTTCTTTTTCCGTCATTGCAAAATGAGTACCCAAGGCAGGAAGAATATCCGTTAACTTATCGCCGTAATATTCATAAGCATATTGGGTAAGCTCCCCCGCCTTTGAATGAAACCGGGTAAAATCCGGAGGAATAGCCAACACTTTTTTCTTTTTCCCGAGTTTATCCAGGGCTTTATAAAGTCCTTTTTTCATTTCTGCGGTTGTAATAACAGTATCTTTACTTCCTTTTGCATAATAAAGCATTTTTGTTCCTCAATTAAAAAAATAAAAACAAACAAGGAGGAGTGGCGCTCCTCCTTGAATTATCCCTTAGGGATTAGGAGGTACCATGATTGTAGCACAACTTACCATCATAGTATTTATCTTTTAACTCTTGCATTTCCTTTCCAAATACTCCAAACCATATCTTCATCAGCAGGCTGAGCATAATCGGTTAAAAAGGTTGCAGCCAATGCCCCGCTTGCCCAACCGAATTGTATCCATTTTTCCGGCTCCCATTCTTTAAGGATGCCGTATAGCATTCCACCGACAAAGCCGTCGCCGCCGCCAATTCTATCCAACACTTTTATTTCGCGCGGTTTTACAATATGCCAATTGTTCCCTTCCAACATAATTCCACCCCATAAATGGGTATTTGTATTCACAACTTCTCTGAGTGTTGTTGCAAAAACAGAAGCATTCGGAAATGTTTCTTTTACACGTCCAATCATTTCTTTAAAATTATCTATCTTTTCTTCTATGTTTGTACCGCCTGCTTCGGGCCCTTTAATACCAAAGCAAAGTTGAAAATCTTCTTCGTTACCTACAAGTATATCGGCAACAGAAGCTATCTCGGTAAATGCGGAACGCAATTCTTCTTCCCTTCCAATCCAAAAAGAAGCGCGATAGTTTAGGTCAAAAGAGATTTTTGTTCCGAATTTTTTTGCAGCACGCGCCAACTCCAAAGAGAATTTACTTGTCTCCGGTGAAAGAGCCGCAATTAATCCGGAGAGATGTAATATCTGTACTCCTTCTTTTTCGAAAATTCTTTCCAAATCAAAATCGTCAACACTTAATGTGCGTCCTACTTCGCCGGCTCTGTCGTTCTGTACACGAGGACCACGCGAACCGAAACCACTTCCGGCAATATTGAATTGATGACGGTATCCCCATGGACCGCCTTGTTCAACCTCTTTACCTTCGTAATCCATAAAGCGAGCACGCAAATCGCTTTTAATGAAAGTGGCAATGGGGCTATCTTTTACAAAAGTGGTAAGTACTTTTACAGGCAAACCCAAATAAGATGATATGCTTGCCACATTGCTTTCGGCACTTGTTGCTTGCATTTGAAACATATTGCTGCTGTGTACAGGTTGCCCGCTTACCGGAGTAATTCTTACCCCCATACTTGTAGGGACAACAAGAGCATATTTACAGTTTTCTTTTAATTGTAACGCCATAATTAATAATCCTGAATTTATTTTTTCCTTAGCTTATTTTATTGTTATTTTTTATACTCCGCTATAAGCATTAAATCCGCCGTCTATGGCAAGCACGGTACCGGTAACAAATTTAGAAATATCGGAAAGCAAATAAAGCACCGCACCTTGCAAATCTTCCGGTTCACCGAATTTACCCATAGGAGTATTATTCAGAATTTTTTCACCCCGTTCAGTAAGCTCGTTTGTCTTTTCATCTATCAACAAAAATCTGTTTTGATTTGTTAAGAAAAATCCCGGAGCAATTGCATTTACTCTTATATTTACTTTTGCAAAGTGAACGGCAAGCCATTCGGTAAAATTATTTATGGAAGATTTTGCGGCGGAATATGCCGGAATTTTTGTAAGGGGATGATAAGCATTCATTGAGGAAATATTTAAAATAACTCCTTTTTCTTTTTCCACCATCTCCTTTGAAAAAACCATTGTAGGTAAAAGTGTACCTTGAAAATTAAGGGCAAAAACCTTCTCAAATCCTTCAATATCAAGATTAAAGAAAGAACCCTCATGTTGATTTTTATTTTCGGGAGTAATAAATTCGTTTGCTGTTGTAGCTTTGGGAGAATTACCCCCCGCACCATTAATAAGAATATCTATTTCCCCCAGTTCGCTTGTTACAACCGCTTTTGCACTTTCCAATGATTCTCTTTCAAGAACATTAGCTACAACGCCAATGGATTTTGTTCCGGTTTCTTTTTCAATAAGTTTTGCGGTTTTGTCCGCACTTTCTTTAAACAAATCCAATATTGCCGTCTTTACTCCCACCGACCCGAGAGCCAATCCTATTGCGGTTCCTATAACACCACCGCCACCGGTAATAACACAAACTTTGTTTTCCAAATCATCAAACGAAATACGCTTCATAGTTTTCTCACAATTTATTTATCAATTAATTAATCCGAAATATTTTGGCAACACTAAACTTAAACTCGGTATATATGTAATAAGCATTAACGCCACTATCATTGCAATAAAAAGGGGTAATAACGGTTTAATTACTTTTTCTATGGAGGTGTTTGCAACACTGCATCCAACAAACAAAACACTTCCTACAGGCGGAGTGCATAATCCTATACTTAAATTAAGCACCATCATAATGCCGAACTGTATGGGGTCCATTCCCAACGAGGTAACAACGGGAAGAAAAATAGGCGTAAAGATTAAAACCGCCGGTGTCATATCCATAAATGTTCCTACAGCCAACAATATCAAATTTATTATCAAAAGTATTACAAAAGGGTTATCGGATATACCCATTAACGTTGCCGTTATTATTTGAGGGATGTTCTGATAAGCCATAACCCACGACATTGCAATTGATGCGCCTATTAAAAGCATTACTACCGCAGTAGTTGCGGCACTGCCGAGCAATATATCTTTTAAATCTTTCAGTTTTATCTCTTTATAAAAAACTACGGAAAGTAGAAATGAATACAACACGGCAATTGCCGATGCTTCGGTAGCGGTAAAGTAGCCGGCAACAATGCCACCTATAACAATTATAATTAATGTTAAACTGGGGATGGCATCAACAAGTTTTACAAATGCCGTTTTTAGTGTAATCTTTTCCCCTACGGGATATCCGCGTTTATAAGCATAAACAGCGGCAACCCCCATTAACGAAAGTCCGACAATAATTCCGGGTATGTATCCGGCAATAAATAATGCGGCAATAGAAACCCCGCCGCTGGCAAGCGAATAAACAATTAAAATATTACTTGGCGGAATTATTAAACCGGTAGTGGCAGAAGTGATGTTAACCGCAGCACTGAAATTTTTATCGTATCCTTCAGCTTCCATTTTTTCGCCCATAAAGCCTCCAATAGCCGAAGCTGCTGCAACGGCTGAACCGGAAATTGCACCGAAAAACATGGCGGCCATAATATTAACAAAAGCCAATCCTCCGGGTAATCTTCCCACAAGAACTTTTGCAAAATCGATGAGTCGTCTTGCAATTCCCCCGCTGTTCATTAAATTTCCGGCAAGTATAAAAAAAGGTATTGCAAGCAACGAAAAACTATCTAACCCCGTTGCCATTTGTTGTGCAACGGTTGTTAAAGAAGGGAGTGTATCTATACTTAACAACATTGTAAGGATTGCGGAAATTCCGATGCTGAAAGATATCGGTACGCCTATCATTAAAAGCAACACAAAACTTATTACCAAAACCAATACTTCGGTTAATTCCATTTTATCCTTCCCTCGATTTGATAATTTCAAAAATATTTTCTGCGGAATAGAATATTATTAATAACCCGCTAATTGGAAGTGCGAGATATACATAACCCAATTGTATTTGTAGCGATGCGGAAATTTGCTGTAAGTATAGAACTAATCCTACCAAATTAATACCTCCGATAACCATTACGGTTAAAGCGAAAAACAATACGGCACTATGGATAAAAATCTCAATATATGTTCTAATAGGTTCGTTTGCTTTGTTGGCAAAATAATCTATTGCAAGATGCATTTTTTTTCCGGTAACATACCCCGCTCCAATCATCCCCAGCCAGATAAGCAAATATCGGGTAAGTTCTTCCGTCCAAGAGCTGGGATTTCCTAATATAAATCTCGAAAAAACTTGCCATGACACATTGAATACCATCAATGATAAAAGAGCAACTAAAAAATATTCAATTGTTTTATCAATCTTTAATTTTAACGATTTCATTTATTCACTCTTTATTTCTTTAATTAATTGATATAATGCCGGATCTGTTTTTTTATACTGCTCATAAAGTGAAATTACTTTTTCCTCGAACGGTTTTTTATCCGGATACGATATTTTAACACCGCTTTCGGCAACCTTTGCCAATGCGTCTTCCGTTGCTTTCTTCCATAACTTACGTTGATATACTACGGAAGAATCAACGGCGGCTTGTAACCACTGTTGTTCTTGCTCGGTTAAAGAATTCCAAATTTTTGTACTGATAATAAGTACATCGGGAACGGAGGTATGTTCATCCAATGAATAATATTTGCAAACCTCATAATGTTTGGAAAGATAGAAAGAGGGCGGATTATTTTCCGCACCGTCAACAACGCCTTGTTGCAACGCCGTGTAAAGTTCTCCCCACGAAATCGGTGTGGCGGAACCACCGAGAGTATTTACCATTTTAACGGATGTTGCACTCTCCTGAACTCTTATTTTTAACCCCACCAAATCAGCAGGAGTATTAATCGGTTTATCCTTTGTATAAAAACTGCGACTGCCCGCATCGTAGTAACATAAGCCTACAATTAATTTTTTCTCGCTACTCTTTAAAATTTCTTTCCCTATTTTCCCGTCAAGGATAGAAAAGAGATGTTGTTTGTTTCTGAAAATATAGGGCAAATTAAATATTGTATAAGACGAAGCAAAAGCCTCCAAAACTGAAGCCGAAACTTTAGTCATTCCCAAACTTCCTATTTGAAGCAATTCCACACACTCTCGCTCTGTTCCCAATTGCTGACTGGGATAAATATCCACGCGCATTTTACCTTGGGAATTTTTTTTCAGTTGTTCCGCCATATAAACCATTGCCTTATGTACCGGATGCGATGCGTCAAGACCATGCCCGAGTTTAATTATTTTTACATCGGATTTTACCGAACAACCCATAAAAAGCAACGCTATAAAAAACAGAGCAGATAAAATAAAATTCTTATACTTCATTATTATCCTTTATTATTAAAGGTTATATGCCTTTTTTACTAATCCGTTAGCGAGTTCATAACTTATTTTTTGCGCCTCTTCCATATCAATAACATGTTCACTAACTTGTTTTGCAAGAAAATTGGAATCAACACGTCTTGCCAAATCGTGGCGAGCCGGAATTGAAAGGAATGCACGTGTATCGTCGTTAAACCCTACGGTATTATAAAATCCGGCGGTTTCCGTTGTCATTTCCCGGAATCTCCTCATTCCCTGAATACTATCGTTAAACCACCATGCGGGACCAAGCTTCATTGCGGGATAATGCCCTGCAAGTGGAGCCAACTCTCTGGAATATGTTGTTTCGTCTAAAGTAAATACAATCACTTTGAACTTGGGATGATTACCATATTTATTTAATAATTCATGTAAATTTCTTGTATATTCGGTTTGGATTGGAATATCACCCCCCTTATCCAATCCGAATTTGCTAAATATTGCTTCATTATGGTTTCGCAAAACACCCGGATGTATTTGCATTACAAGCCCGTCTTCACTACTCATACGTGCCATTTCCATCAGCATATTTCCTACAAATGCTTGTTCATCTTCCGGGGTTGCTTCTTTTTTTAATGCACGTTGAAATATTGCATCGGCTTCGCTTTCGGAAAGGGCGTGTGTATAAGGGGAAAGAACTCCTTGATCTGTTGCAACCGCTCCCATGCTAATAAAAAACTCACGTCTGTTCTCAAGGGCTTGAATATATGTTTTGTAATCTATTATCGATATTCCCGAGACGTTACTTAATTTTTCTATTTCGGACTTCCAGTTTTCTGCAAGAATATTCACAACGGCATCGGGACGAAAACTAGGAATAACCTTTCCTTTCCAGCCGGATTCTCTAATTCGCTTATGATATTCCAAGCTGTCGGAAGCCCCGTCGGTTGTGGAAATTACTTCGATATTAAATTTTTCGAAAAGTGTTCTCGGTAAAAATTCTGCGGATTGTAATTTTTTGCTCATCAAGTCATAAATTTCTTGAGCATTATTTCCGTTCAATTTTTCTTTAATCCCGAATACTTCTTCAAATTCATGCGATAACCAAGCTCCGGTTGGTGTTCCCGCATATAGATAAAAATGCTCCGCAAAGATTTGCCAAATTTTCCGATGGTCTGTTTCAACTTCAGTTCCGTCTTGTGTGGGAATTCCCAATTGTTCTAACGAGATTCCTTGTGAATACAACATTCTGTAAATGTAGTGATCGGGAATAATAAACAATTCCGTTGGGTCCGGGAAGGGAGTGTTTTCGGCAAAAATTTTCGGATTCACATGCCCGTGCGGACTATATATGGGAAGCTTTTTAACCTTGTCATATAATTCGAAAGCAATTTTTCTGACCTCCGGATTGGCATCAAAATATCTCATTTCGTTTATCATTTTTCAATCCTATTTTTTAAATGGGTCTAAATGTCTGCGAAAATGTTTTACCAAATATTTATAATGTAATTCTTCATTCTCTTTTAAGCATTTATTAATGCGTTCTCTGTAAATGTAATTTCCGGCATCATCTTTTATTGTAAGAACAAGCCCGAATGTTACATGGAACACTTGGCGAGCGTCGTCCTGATTTAGCAAATCAGCCAATTCATTTTCGGAATATTCACTGGCCGGTTTTACTTTGTTCAAATCTGCGGAAACGTGATATGTCTTTTTCTCTTTTTCATAATTGGCTCTTGCAAAATCAAGTATTTCGCCGAATAGTTTTTCATCGGCGGAAGCCACCACGCGCAATGCTTCCAAATAACTTGTTCCCGCCGTTTTAACATGGGTGTATCCTTTGTGAAGTGAACCTATTACTTCATAAACCGAAAATTTATCGCTACCTGAGTGTAAACTTATTTTATAATTTCCGAAATGTTCTGTTATTGCAATATGTTTTAAATATTCTTCTTTGAAAAGTTTTAAATCCCCTTTATAATCAATACCCTTTTCAAAATCGCCGATAAATCTCGGAGCAATGGAAACAAATTCTATGCCGAGTTCCGTTAACTCACTTACCATAAAAAAATGCTCGAAAGGTGTAGTTACGGATTCCGTTTCGTCAACGGAGACTTCAATTTCAACATTGGCATCGGGATATGTTTGCTTCAAATACGAATACATTTTATTAATGTGCAGAATCGATTTACCGTATTTTACCAATGCACGCAGTGTTTCTTCTTCCGTGGGGTTGAGGATAAACGTGTTAAAAACCGATATTTCCTTATCGGAATATTTTTCCAAAATTTCATCTGTTGTTACGGAATTTACCCAATCCAAATTTTTCAAATATTCTTTTAATGCTTCAACACTCATCGAGTCGGCTTCATTTACAACATGATCGCCGGGGTCAAACGTAAACATCGTAAAACCGGCTTTAATCATTCTGTCAATATCATCTGTTGTTTTCAAATGGTCGGCATCAGAGCCGAATCCGTTTGTCCACCCCTCTTGCATTACCGCCCAAACGGCTGCGTCCATAACTTGGTCGGGTTCACGTGTAGTTCGGCTTAGCTCTCTTATTGATTGCTGTGCCAATACGGGAGCAAAATCATCTTGCGGGGAAAGAGAACGTAAATGCGCAGGATTAGCTAAGCCTATTCTGTCTCCGAAACCGAAAGAATTTTTCACCCCTATTACCACAGGTTTCGTAAATTCAAAAATTGATTGTACAGCTACTACATTGCCGTGTGTTTGCGGGCATTTTTTTAATATTTTATTTTCTTCAAGTTCTATTGTTTCCCCTTCAAAATCTTCGGCTATTGCTTTATTTCCATTTTCGGTTAACAGAAAAAAGAATTTTTCTCCTTTCTCTTTTCCCGTAAAAAAGAGAGTGTTTTCTTTTTCAAAAACCGAATTTTCATATACATAAATCTCGTTTTCTTTAAGGTCCAGAGTTATAAAATTATTTTCGGATGATTTCGGCTGTACCAAAATATCTTTCAATTTTTCTGCAATCATTATTTCCTCTTCTTGTTAATGCAAGTTTCTTTTATTAATAATTTCGTTTCAATTTCCAAATGTTCCTCTTTACAATCTTCCTTCTCAATTTGGTTTATTAAAAGGTCAAAAGCTTCTTCGGCAAATTTTGCGGTATCGTGCGTAACACAAGTAAGAGACGGGGAAAGATAATCGTTTAATTCACTGTCGCCAAAGCAAATTAAATCTAAATCTTCGGGAATTTTTACCGAAACATCTTTAGCCGCTTCCATAATTCCAACGGCAACTGGAAATGTTGAAGCAAACAGCATTTCGGGTAAACTGTTATTTCTGAATAATTCCATAAACGCTTTATATCCGTCTTCTTTACCGAAACCGGAAAAAACAACCCAATCGGGATTAACAACCAAACCGTTATTGAGCATGGCTTCTTTATATCCTAAATATCTGTCCCGCCCGATATTACTATCTTGCCAGCCGGCAATACTTCCTATTTTTGTATATCCCTTTTCAATTGCGGTTGTTACCAAATTTTGTGAACCGGCTTTGTTTGCAAGTGTTACCGAGCTGAATTGTTTGTCGTCAATTGTTCTGTCGAAAAAAACAAGCGGAGTACCTCTCCTTTTTACGTTCTGAAAAATATCTTTGTTCTCGGAATGCTCCGCAATGGAAATTATTATTCCGTCAACTCTCATAGAAAGCATTGTTTCAATATGCTTTCGTTCTTTTTTGCTGTCTTCTTGCGAAACTGCCAAAATGATGTTATAATCGTGCTTAAAAGCAGAATTGTAAATAGACTCTATCATATCTGCAAAAAATGAGTTTGCAATTACCGGTATAACCACACCGATTGTACGTGTTCGTTTGGCCGAAAGATTTCTTGCCGCAAAATTGGGAATATATCCCATCTCTTTGGCAACTTTTTTTATTTCTTTGGCACGTTTAGGAGGGATATCCGGATGCCCGCGTAATGCCTTTGAAATGCTTACTTTAGACAAATTCATTTTTTTTGCAATATCGCTTAGCGTAATATTTTTTTTCATTTCATCGCCTTAGTTATCGTTTACTTTAACGATTACTAAAATGTGGATAATTTTCAATTAAATCAAGTACCGGATAATTTTTTATTGAAAATTTCTAATAATTTCCTGCAAAAAGTTAATCTTTAATTATCAATTCGTTCTGCATTTGCCAGCAAGTAATCTTCTGCTTCTTTAGACCATACACCGTCGTTTTTCCTAACAATTGCGGCAAGTTCTTTATAAAAAGGATTTGATTTTCCTAATTCGGGCAAGTCATCCAAAGCAATTAACGGCATTGATATTTGTGTGTAAATTAATTTTTTCCCTCCGGGAATATTCGGAAGATTTTGCACTGTTTCGGGCGTAGAATTTAACCCGCCGATATGCGTAACCATTATTGCGGGGTTAATTATATCTTTATCTATCAAATCAATGGCTTCTTTCAAATCATCGCTGTTACTCCCTGCAGAACCGATGATATGGTGCATATTATAATGCACATTGTAAAAGTTTAATTCGGCAGTAAAATTTTTATCCGAAGGTCCGGCAAAAAAATTCATACAACCTCCGGTTGCCATCAGTTTGCTTGCCTGCTTAACCAACGGTTTTATCGGTACAAAAATAAACAAATCATCAAAGCCCTTGTTTTCGGTAATTTGCAAAACTTCTTCATCGGTAGTTTCAGCAGTATTGATAAATAATAATTTTACATTCTTCTGTTTTACCGCTTCTTCCGGAAATAGTTTTTTTGCTCTTTCAATACGGGCATTGTCAACATCGGTAACTATTATCAATTTCGGTTTCCGTTCCGCATTTAACAAAATATCTACAGCCGCCAAACCCATTGGACCGCACCCGCCAAGTATTGCCAGGTTACCGTTTTCTTTTATCCCCATTTTATGATGATATTTATCATTACCCGCATAATGGAATTGTTCTTTAAAAGCGGCAAGAATACAAGCAACGGGTTCGGCAAGTGAAACTTTAAAATAAGTATCCCCGTTAAACGGAATTAAACAATCCATTTCGAGAGCTTCTTTCGGAACTATTCCGTAAGTTGCATTACCTCCGATATATTCAAAAGAATAACCGACCGACTCGTACTCTTTACCCGGATAATTTATTGCGGGTTGTATTGTACAGTTCATACCCGCCGAAAATTTGTTTTTATATTTTTCGCCGACTTCCAAAATAACACCGCTCATTTCGTGCCCTATTAATACAGGGTTTTCCGAAATGTTTAAGGGAACCCGCTTATGTGTTTCGCCTTGTATGGTGGCTTTGTAGGAAGACATACAAATACTGTTTGTTTCCACACGTATTAATACTTCGTCTTCTTTGATTTCGGGCAGTTCGAATTTTTCGAGACGCAAATCATTTTTGCCGTACAAGCGTAAGCCGGTTGTTACAATTTTCTGTTTCATGATTATACCCCTCGTCTATTTTTATGAAGCATTTCGCCGATTGTTTGGTTTGTTGTTACAGTATGCCCGGGCAAGGGAAGCAATCTTTCGTGAATTGCATCCAATATCCATTCTTTTTGAGGGAAGAACATATTTTCCAATTCGGCTCCGGGTGTAATCCAATTTCGAGCACCGATTATCACCGGAGGTCCGTCCAATTCATCAAAAGCAATTTGGGAAATTTGTGCCGCCATTGTATTTAGGAAAGACCCTCTTTCAACCGCATCGGAAGCCAAAACAATTTTACCGGTTTTTTTAAGTGATTCTATTATTATTTCGTAATTCAACGGATTTAAGAATCGAGCATCAATTACTTCAGCTTGTACATTGTATTTATCTTTCAAAATATCGGCAACATCCAATGCGGTATAAAGTGTTGCTCCAAGTGTAACTATTGTAATATCTTTTCCGCTTCTGCGGATAACCGGTTGTCCTTCTTCAATTTCATAATAACCTTCCGGTACACCCTCTTCAACAAACTGTTCACCTATATCATAGAGTTTTTGACTTTCAAAAAAGACTACTGGATCTGTCCCGCTTAAAGCCAAATTCATCATTCCTTTTGCATCGTAAGGGGTTGCCGGAAACATCACTTTTAAACCGGGAATGTGTGCAACAATTGCAGACCAATCTTGGGAATGTTGTGCTCCGTATTTATTACCAACAGAAATTCTAAGGACTAACGGCATTTTTAGAATGCCTGCAGACATTGCCTGCCACTTAGACATTTGATTAAAGACTTCATCTCCGGCACGCCCGAGAAAATCGCTATACATCAACTCTACCAATGCACGCCCTCCGGAGAGAGCATAACCTACGGCAGAACCCACAATCGCCCCTTCGGCAATCGGGGAGTTGAATAATCTGTGATAAGGCAACGCTTCCGTTAAACCGCGGTATGCGGCAAAAGCCCCGCCCCAATCTCTGTTTTCTTCACCGTAAATTACCATTGTAGGGTCAATATATGCTCTATGAATAATTGCTTCGAAAAGTGCATCACGCAAGGCGAATGTTTTTGCTTTTGAAAAAAGTTTTCCGTTTTTATCAAAAGCATAACGTTCTTTTTTTGATAATGATTTTACTCTCGGATTTTCTTCCAGCGGTAATAGCACATCAGGTTTTCTGTCGTCAAGTTTTTCTTCTTTCCGGTTCGAAAACATTACAGTGGAAATATATTCAGAACTAAATGACTCGCGAGGAGAAATTTCCATATCGATTGCTTTAATAAAATTCTTTTTAATTTTATTTTGAGCTTTCTCTTTTAATTCTTCCAATTCCGATTCTGTAATAACTTTATTTGATATAAGATAATCGGAATACTCAATAATGGCATCGTTCTTTTCCCACAATTCCATTTCTTCTTTTGTTCTGTATGAAGAAGCGTCCGAAGGGGAGTGCCCGGAAAACCGATATGTTATTGTATCCAAAAGTACCGGCCCGTTTCCTTCTTCCAAAATTTTTCTTTTTCGTTCAATTGCATCGGCAACGGCAAGCGGGTTATAGCCGTCGACTCGTTCAGCGTGAAGTTGTTCCGGATTTACTCCGGCACCAATTCTTGCCAGAACACCAAAGCCCATTGTTTCACCAAAAGTTTGTCCGCCCATACCGTAAAAATTGTTAAAATAGTTGAAAATTATAGGAGGAGCACCTCCGTCTTTATCTCCCCATAATGTTCTATACTGATCCATTGAAGCCAGAGCCAAAGCTTCCCAAGTGGGTCCGCAAGCCGAGGCTCCGTCGCCTATATTTGAAATTACCAATCCGGGTTTTTTATTAATTCTTTTAAATAAAGCGGCACCGGTGGCAATATCCGCCGACCCCCCTACAATGGCGTTGTTAGGCATACTTCCGAAAGGAGCAAAAAACGCATGCATTGAGCCGCCAAGCCCTTTGTGGAATCCGGTTACTTTGGCAAAAATTTCGGCAAGCACCCCGTAAATAATAAAATCGTATGCCAAATCTTTAACATCGGAATAAGACTCCTCTTTTTCAACAATACCGAGGGCAATACCATCCATATAATTTTTCATTATTTCGTAAAGCTCTTTATCATCGGTTTTGGAAATTGCTGAAAAACTTTTTGCAAGAATTTCGCCGTGGCTACGGTGCGAGCCGAAAATAAAATCGTTTTTGTCCAAATTTAGTGCTTGCCCAACAGCGGCGGCTTCTTGCCCTATGGATAAATGGGCGGGACCTTTATGATTATATTCGATACCGAGATAAGCTCCCTCCCTTTTTATTTTGTTAAGTGCCGTTTCAAATTCTCTGATAAAAAGCATATCAATAAGCACTTGTTTTAATTTATCTTTTCCGTATTTTTTTTCTTCTTTTTTAAAATCGGATTTATATTGATTTAATTGTATGTCGTTAAATTTTAGTACTCCTTGTTTCCTAACATCGGAAGGATTAATTAAAATTGATTTTGGCATTTTGTTTTCTCCTTTTTTAGATGTTTAACATTATGCTGTAAACATCAAAACTATTTATTACTAATTTTTATTTTACCGGTTAATTATTATTATATTTCCCACAACGTATCTTTAACGGCTTCCGAAACAGTAGGGTGGGGAAAGATTATTTCTTTTATATCTTTTACTCTCAATTCTGCTTCAATCATTACTGCGGCACTATTAATTATTTCCGAACTTACTCCGCCAAGCAAGAAAACTCCGAGTAACAAATCCGTATCGGCATCTACGATTACTTTGCAAAATCCTTTTTCATTTCCATGTTCGGCATAAAACCGGCCGTTGGCTCTAAGTTGCATTGTTGCCGTTTTTATATTGTATCCCGCCTTGCGTGCTTCTTTTTCGGATAAGCCTACGCCGGATAATTCCGGATTGGTATAAATTGCCCACGGCACCGCATTATAACGCATATTATCACGTCCCTCAAACATTCTGTTAACCGCAACTTCTCCCATTCTGTATGCGGAGTGAGCAAGTAGGGATTTCCCCGTTACATCGCCGGAAGCATATACATTAGGAAGATTTGTTTCCATTTTATCATTAACGGCAATTCCTTTTTTGCTGAAATCCAATCCTATTTTTTCAAATCCCATATCTTTTATATTAGGGACTCTTCCTGTAGCCAATAATACCAAATCGGCTTTTATTTCAAACTCTTTTCCTTCTTTTATATATATTACTTTGTCTTTGCCTATTTTTTTTACTTGGGAGTTTGTTAAAATATTACATCCGGTAAAAGATGTTCTAAAAGCTTTTGCAATTTCCTCGTCTACATTAGGAAGTATTTCGGGCAGCATTTCAATTACCGTTACTTCGGCACCTATCATTGAGAAGTAGGAAGCAAATTCCAATCCGATAACACCACCTCCGATTATAACCAAACTTTCCGGCACCGTTGTAATTCCAAAAACATCATCGCTGGTAATAACATGCGGTTGTTCAACTCCTTCAACGGGAGGCATTGCGGGAGAAGAACCCGTAGCAATTAAAATATTTCTACCCTCATAAATATTATTGCCAACAGATACCTTATCCCGCTCAATAAATTTTGCTGTTCCTTTAACAACATCAATATTAAAACGCTTCATTTGATAAGCAACACCACGCGTCATTAAGTTTACAACTTTTCCTTTCCACGCCATTGCTTTATCAAAATTATAAACGGCATTAGAAACAGTAACCCCGTATGTTTCACTATTTTGAGATTTGTAAAAAATTTTTGCCGAATTTAAAAGAGTTTTTGTGGGAATGCATCCTCTGTTTAAACAAACTCCCCCTAAGGTTTTTTCTTTTTCAATTATTAAAACCTTTTTCCCTTTTGCCCCGGCTCTTTCGGCAGCCAAATATCCTCCGGGACCGGCACCGATAATTATTAAATCATATTTTTTATTTAACACTTAGTTACCTATTATCTATTCTAATTTTTTTATTGCAATTATTTTTCAGAGAGCTATCAATAAATTTATCTCTTTAACGGCATCTGCCAAATCCATTAAAAATCTTGCTCCGTCCGCGCCATCTATTACTTGATGATTAATAGTTAAGGAGAATCCGATATGCGGAACAAATTTTATTTCGTTTCCGGCTTGGAGTGGTTTCAAATTAACCCGGCTTATGCCTAAAATTGCCGTTTGCGGTAAATTCAATACGGGGGTAAAGTCATCAATTCCCATATTACCGAGATTTGTAACAGTAAAAGTTCCTCCGCTTAATTCTTCCACTTGAATTTTATTTTCTCTACAAGCCGTACTTAGCCTTTTAATTTCATTGGAAAGTTCAAGCACTCCGTAATTTTGTGCATTTTTAATTGTGGGAACCATCAATCCCCGTTCGGTGTCAACGGCAAAACCCAGATGAATGTTTTCGTAATATTGAATTTTATTTCCGGACATCAAACTATTAATCACAGGATGTTTCGGTAAAGTTTTAACAACGGCATACATTAATAAATCGTTTATGTTTACTTTGGCAAATCTATTATCGAGTTTGCTGTTTTTAAATGTTTCGCGTAATGCCAGCATTGAAGAAACATCAGCCGTGCTGTTCAATGTAAGTTGAGCGGAGTTTTGTAGCGAAGCGAGCATTCTTTCGGCGATAATTTTACGAACTCCTTTTAATTCTTCTTCTCTAATTATATCATTCGAAACCGAAGTTGCAAAATCTTTAGAAGTTATCCTATCACCTATTCCGCTACCGCCGGAAGGATAAGTTCCTCCTTGCGAAAGTTTTTCTTTTGCTGCGGGAGTAAGGGGTTCCCTTGAATTTAACACCGAAACAATGTCTCTTTCTATTATTCTATCCATAGGCCCGCTGCCGGCAACGTAATGAACATCAACACCTTCTTTGCTTGCCAATCTTTTTGCACGTGGCGATATACCTCGCTTATGTTTATCTTCTTTACCTACAGTTGCTGTCTCTTTAACGTCTTTCGTAACGGTTTCTTTTTCCGTATTAATAATATCTTCGGTATTCTCAGCTTCATCCGCCGCTTCCGCTACGGGTCGCAATTCATCATACGATTCTCCGGTTTTGCCTATTACCGCAATATTGGTAAGTACCGGTATATCTGCTCCTTCATCAAAGAACGTATCTAACAAAACTCCCGTTGCAGGGGCTTCTATTTCAAAGACCGCTTTATCCGTCTCCACTTCGCAAATTATTTCTCCCTCGGAAACTTTTTCTCCTTTTTGCTTTTTCCATTCGAGCAATAAACAAGATTCTACCGTGTTTCCCTGACGAGGCATTATTACCGCTGTTGCCATTAAATTACTCCGTTAATTTTATAAATTTTTCTTTTACTTCTTCGAACTGAGACAATACAATATCTAATACTCTGTTTTTCATTCCGTCATCTTCCGCATCTTTCCATATTTGAAAAAGTATTGATTTTATTGACTTTTCATCAAGCTGTTTTATATTTTCCAATGCGGGCAAACTCTTTGTGGCATTTGTTTTTATTTTATTATTAACAATAAAACATATCCCCCCGATAACTCCCTTAGCTAATGTTGTTGCCGTTACCCCTTGTTTTAATCCTTCCCGTATTGTGCCTATTAGTCTGTCATCGTAACCTAATTTCCTTAAAGGGTCTCTGCAAATTCTATTTACTTCATCACGTAAAAAAGGGTTTGTCATTCGTTTAAGTAAATCGTCTCCGTAAAAAGTAAATCCTTTTTCGGTAAAAAGCTCTTCATTCAATGTTTTATATTTACGCAATAAAAACGCACCACTCTCTTTTCTGAAAGCCCTTTCGCCATACTCCCAAAGTTCCCTATCCCTTTTAATCTCACTCATATATTTGTATCCCTTTAAGTGTGCAAGATACCCGAGCATGGAATGAACGGCGTTATGACCAAATAATTTGGCCTCTTCAAACGGAAGCAAATTTTCTTTTTCCACAAAAACTTCAATCCCTTTCCGGAATTCCGGTAATTTTATTTTTGAAATAATTATATGATTAAATTCTTCCACAAGAAATGCGGAAGAACTTCCGATTGTAATAGGACTTAAAGCTAATTCTTTTATTATCTTTTTATCTTGAATTATGCCGCTCATTTTTCCGATTACCGTATTGAGTATTTGAAAATTATTTAAATGCGATTTGTCTGTATATTGCAAAATATTTTTAAATAGTATTTCAGCGGCATAATTATTATTTTCAGACGCATATAAGATTTGCGGTTTTTTCCCGTCTATATTTTTTGCTAACAATTTAGCTATTGAATTTTCTCCGACATCGTAAAAATTAACACTCGGGATTGCGGTTGCCATCTCGTCCGCTTCCTTAATGGCATTATTAATTGCAGGTATATCTTCGGAGTTTAACGGATTATATATTTCTATATCGGGAATTGTAAACTTAACAATTGCGTTACCGGTTGCAATATTAACCGTTACCGTGTTACGCCCGTTACGAACAGCCTTAACTAATTCATTATTTATTTCCACTATAACAAATTTTTCAAAGTTTCCGGATTTAAAAGATTCCAACAACATTAAACCCGATTGTATTGCACCAAGGCCGAAACCTAAAAACTTTTTTTTCAAAATTACTCCGCTTATTTTGCTATTATTATTTCCAAGTTTTCTTTGGAATATTTTTTAAGAAATTTTTTATCAATTGCAGCATCGGTAATTAAATAATTCAACAAAGAAATTTTTGCAAATTTATAAGTTGAATCATATTCTATTTTGGATGAATCGCATAACAGAAAAACTTCCGTTGCTGCATTTGCCATTGTTAAACTTACTTGAGCTTCATTATTTCCATAAGCAGTTAAGCCGTTTTTTAACGAAATACCGTCGGTACCTATAAACGCCTTATTAACCGAATAATGTTTTGCCTGCTCTACGGCAGTTGGTCCGTATATCGAGCGTCTTTCGTGAATTATATTACCACCGAGAAGCACAACATTAATATTGGAATAATTCGTCAATTCAGATGCGGCGGCAAGTGAGTTTGTAATTACCATCAGCCCTTTTTTATCTTTCAGAAAAGAGCACATACGTAATAAAGTGGTACCGCTGTCAATATAAATTGTTTCGTAATCGCGAACATATTTTGCCGCTATACGTCCTATTTTAATTTTATTATTTTTATTTGTATCAATTCTGTTGGAAAAACTGAACATGTTTTCAAGAGGATCTGCTCGTAATGCTCCGCCGTGCGTTCTTACCAAATACCCCTCTTCGGCAAGCATTGCAATATCACGCCGCGCCGTCATACTTGTAATTCCAAATTTCTCGGTAATTTGATTTACGGAAATTTTCCCTTCCTTAAAAAGAGTATTCAATATATACTTATGTCTTACTTGTTTATTCAAAACAACCTAATTAATAAAACGAACATTTTCGAACATTAAAATAAACATATATTTAAAAAGACACAAGTGCTGAAATTTTAATTTAATAATTATTGCAACCTACAACAGATAATCTTTTCGTTTAACTTTTAAATAAAATTAAGAGGAATGTAAATTAAGAAACACAAAAATTCTGACTTGTTTTAAGTGAACCACCATCGATTTGTGAATTTAATATTGATAAAATATTAATTTAGGTTTTAGCGTAAAATCACTCAATAATAATTACGGGATGCAAAACAAACATCCCGATTTAATTTATCTAAACAATTTAATCAATCTTTTTGCGGTAATTTCGGCAAGTTGTTCATCAGGTAGTTTCAATTCGGGCAAGCGAGAAAACGGAATCATCTCGGCAGTAATGGGACCGGTGTAATTAATTTCCGCAAGAGCATTTTTGATATTATCAAAATTTATATCTCCCTCCAAAATATTTTCTCCGAATCCGTGTAATCCTCCACATGCATCTTCGCGTTTAAAGTTTTTAATATGCACGGCTTTTATTCTGCTTTCCAAAATTTTTATCCATTGTTCCGGTATTCCAACACGTACAACATTACCCACATCAAGATAAGAACCGATAAAATCGGAGCCTATAGTATCAAGAAAAAATTTCATTTCCACGGGAGAAAGGAGAAAATTATTCCATACATTCTCCAAAGCGATATTTACTTTTAATTTTTCGGCAATAGGGGCAAGGGCTTTAAGAGAGTTAATGGAATTTTCCCATGCAACATTGTAGGGTACAACAGGTAGGGCAGGCTCCCATGGTACTTCGACCCAACCCGGCAAAATCAGAATTGTTTCGACTCCTAATTTTGAAGCAACCGTAAGATATTTTTCTGTAAAAGCAATAGCTTTGTTTCGTTCCGATTCATCTTCGGAAGAAAGGGAAGTTCCCCAATAAAAACCTGTTGCCATAGTTTTTAATTTTATCTTCTTTTTTTCGGCAAACTCTCTTAATTTAACAATTTCTTCATCTGTAATCTCTTCTTTTATAACTTCGGCAAAAGTCAATTCAACCCCGTCCAATCCATATGATTTTGCTTTTTCAATTGCCGAATATGCATCAAGACGGGCATCGAACCCACCCATTACCCAATAGTTTAGTGCTAATATATTATTCATTTTATCTCCTTTTTTATAATTAAAAACAGAATTAAAAAAAATTATTTTTGATAATATTTTACTTTATTTAATTTTTTCCATGCACCTCTCGTGAAATCCGGAATTTTAACAGGCATGCTATCATTAGCAACAGAAATTTCCGAAAGTTCAGCAATAGATGCCCATTCCGCAGCATCATACACATCTTGATCAAGCGGCAAACCGTTACGTAAGCAATAAATTAAACGGTAATCCATAATAAAATCGATACCACCGTGGCCACCGACTTTTGCAGCCAATTCTCCAACTTCTTTAATTACCGGATGTTTATATTTTTCAAGAAGTTCGTCCTTTTTGTTTTCGGGCAAAAATTCTTCTCCGTCAGGGTCAAGAGCAATTGCTTCTTTAGGATATTGAACGGCCATTCCTTTTGTTCCGCTAACCATAAATAATCTGCTGTAGGGACGCGGGTTTGTGATGTTTTGTTGCAACAGCATTGTTTTGCCTTTTGCCGTCTTTATTAACGATGTATTATAGTCGCCAAGTTTATAATCTTTTTTTGAAAATTCATGTTCTTCGCCAAAAGTTGCTTTTGTATATTCAGACATGCCAACTTGTTTGCCGGACATTGAAACAATATATTCCAGTTTATCACCTCTATGAATATTAAGCACGTGACAAATAGGTCCGAAACCATGTGTGGGATAAATATTTCCGTTACGCTTTTCAAGATGTTTCAAATCCCAGCCGCTATCGGTTCTTTCACCGTCAACAAAATTTCTTGAACGGAGATTATGAATATACCCTCCCTCAACATGAACGATTTCACCGAATAATCCGTCTTCAGCCATTTTATATGTTGCCATGGGAAAAGTATCGTACAAACAATTTTCCAATCCCATACAATGCCGTTGAGTTTTTTCGGCAGTATCCACCAATTTCCAACATTCTTCCACGGTTTGTCCCGCCGGAATTTCCACTGCAACATGTCTGCCTTGTTCCATTGCATATACGGCTTGTTCGGTATGCATTTCCCACTTGGTTGCTATATAAACCAAATCAATATCGGCACGTTTGCAAACCTCTTTCCATGCTTCACCCCCTGTATATTCTTCTGCCGCGGGGAGATTTGCCTCAGCCAATGTTTGTTGAACTTTTGAAATATTTTTTTTATTAATGTCGCAAAAAATTTTTATTTCCACACCGTCAAGATATGTAAATCTTTTTACCGCTTTAGACCCTCTTAAACCGACTCCTATAAAAGCGACTCGAACTTTTTCGATAGGAGGAAATTTTAGTTCCAACACATCTTTTTGCCCTTCGGGTCTACGTGGGGCGGAATATACTTCAATCGCAGAAAATTCAAAATTTAATTTTCGCACTTCTTAACATCTCCATATTACTGTTTATTCCATTTGATGTTTATTGTTTCTTTGTTGTTTATTGATTTTTTTGCGGCTTCCACCAATTCAATTCCGGCAATCATATCATCATACCCGATATATTTATCCGGAGCCGTGTTGTTAATAATACAGTTTACAAAATAATCAAGTTCAACATGCCAACCGGTCGGTAATTTTTCTGAAGCCGGTTTCGGTTCTTCTACTGTTCCGTCTTCCCAAATCACTTTATAACCGGTTTCGGAAAGACGTATTGTAGCTTTTTCGCAAACAATTTGAAAACTCATTTCAAAAGGAGTAGCGGCGGCTGCATCCCACCCGCCTTCGGTAGAAACAAGAGTTCCGTCATTAAAATCATAAACAATAACCGCATGGTCAATACCTTCGGCATCGGAGCGAAACCCTTTGCTGCCAAAGCCGGTAACTTTGTCGGGCTTCCCGAAAAAATTTATTACTTCGTCAATATCATGCAATTGTAAATCTAATAACGACCCGCCGCTCAATTCTTCTTTCATAAACCAATCTTCCCAAGCATTGCCGGCAATACTGGGCGAAACCCTTTTAAAGGTTGCACTAACAAGTTTGCCTATTTTACCGGATTTATAAAGCTCCCATGCATGTCTGTACTCCGGCCAAAAACGAATACACATTCCAACCGAGAAAAATCCTTTTGACGAGTTAGCCGTTTCCACAATGTTTTTTGCTTCGTTTAAATTACGTGCAATAGGCTTTTCAAGATGCACATGTTTGCCTGCTTTTAATGCGGCAACAGCATATTTTTCATGAAGGAATGTAGGCACACAAATATCTACCATATCTACGTTAGGATCAGCTATTAAATCCAATCCGTCTTTATATGTTTTTATATTCGAAAGGTCTACGTTTTTATTATCAAACCCTCCTATGTTTCCAATAATCCCACTCCAATCGCCGGTTAATTTTTTTTCGTCAACATCGGCAATAGCTACAACTTCTGCATTTGTATTGGCTTTATGGATATGAAAATGTGTAGACCCCATAAACCCAATGCCGATTATTCCTATTTTTACTTTTTTCATAACAGAAACTCCAATAAAGATTATAATACTTTTACCATTTCATTTAATTCTTTTTTAAGGATATTATCTTGAGGATATGCATGCCCTAAATGTTGCCTAAAACCTTCGGCATATTTAACTCCCATTTTTTCTCCACGGTTTGCAGAAAAGTTTTTCATGGAAATTATATATTCGTCCATTCCATGATGCTCCATAAGCCAACTTCTTTGACTATCGTGAGCAGCCAACATTTTTTCTTTTATATTCATAACGTTGCTTATATCAACAAGTGTTGTAGGTTTAATTTCACTTCCGAAATAATCTTTCCCGTCTAACGCATCCATATAGTACAGATACGGGATGGAATAAAACGGAGGAGATTCGGTTTCAATATTTTTTATTCCCGCAGTAAAGCATGCCATTCGTACCAAACTGCTAGTTACTTCGTGGTCCGACATATAATCAACCGGAGAATGTGTAATCACCAAATCCGGTTTAACCGTTCTTATTAAATTTATTGTTTTTTCCAAAGTAGGTTTATCGTAAAACAGATAAACATCTCTGTTACCCACACAATAATATTTTCCGTTTAATAATTTAGCAGAATTTTCCGCTTCCTTCATTCTTATCGTACTTATTTCATCTCTATTTAATGTGGCTGAACCGCAATCACCGTTTGCAATTGTTGCCGTAGCAATATCCCAACCATTGTTTTTTAACAATGCTAATGTACCGGCACATAATATTTCAACATCGTCGGGATGTGCTCCTACTGCAAGAACTCTTTTTTTATTACTTGTTTTCATTATTATTTTCTTCCTTTTTATTAGCCTGATGTTCGTCGTCCAAAGCAAAAAGCATCTCTTTTACTTCACCGTATCCTTTGTATAAAACGCTAATTGATAATACTGTGAATGATATTACCGCAAATAAGATGCTTAGCATCCAAATTATTTCCCAAAATCCCATTATACCGTCTCCTTTAATTTTCCACTTTTATTATAAATGTTTTGAATACCGGAACCTATTATCATACCGATTAAAGCAACAATAAAACCGCCGTATCCCATTTCGGAGGCATATTTTGTAATTTCTTCAGGGAACACAAGATAGAGTAACGGTGGAACAGCCCCGAAAGTTATTGCCAAATATGCTCCCAATGTTCGTGCTTTATCCCAATAAACGCCCATTGCAACACTAATTAATGTACCGGGAATAAATAACATTGCCGTCATATTCAAATAAAAATATAAAAATCCTTCTATTTTATGGAACAATGACCACCAAATAATAAACAACATTACAACCGCCATTACAATTCTGCTTAATTGTAATTGTTTTTTAGAACTAAGTTCTTTTCCGGTAATAAATTTAATTGAATTTCCTACAATATCTTGGGAAACAATTGAACTCCACGATAAAAGATAACTTGCGTATGTTGACATGGAAGCAGCCAATAATCCCGCAAAAATTAATCCGAGAATACCATGAGGGACCAAATCTTTTATTAGATTAGGAAGTGCGTCAAGCCCTTGAATTTCGGATGCAATTCCAAGTTTTGTATAATAAGCAAATGCTATTATTCCCCAGAATATAGGAAGAATAGCTCTGGAAAAAAACATTAATGCAGACCATCTGTAAATTTTTTGTCCAGTTTTAGAATCTTTGGAAGCAAATAATCTGGCAGAAACAGCTTGCCACCCGATAAGAAGTGAAATTTGCATTAGTATTTGCCAAACTAAAAATCCAAGACCGAAGTCCCCATCTAAAAACGACGGATCGAAAGGGTTAACCCCCTTTTCACCCAATTGGACGGAAACAGCATTCATTATTCCGTCCCACCCAACCGCATTAAAACCGATAATTGTAATTATAATCATTCCAAAACTTAATAAAGCATACTGGACATAATTGGTAACAATAACTGAAACCATTCCACCTACTAACGTATATAGTAGAACAATTGTTAGCAAAGCAACCATTGTATAGAGTAAAAATTCTTCGGGAATTCCGGTAACAATGTTTATAAATTTTGCTTCAACACCGGGGAAAACTCCAAAATTAAGAATTCCTCCAATGGCCATAATAATACCGAGATAAAGACGAACTCCTTTGCTGTAGCGTTTGGAAAAGAATTCCGGCACAGTCATTATCTTCATTTCCATCATTTTTTTAATTACAAAGCCGGTTTTACCCAAAAATAAAAAAGCAACAACAAACGGAACGGCAACCATTAAACTGGCAAGACCTTTACCGTACCCCAACTCTGCAAAATAGACATAGGTAATCATTCCTATTTCCGTACACATTAAAGAGATAAGCCCGAGACTAAACCCCATTGAACGACCGGCGACAAGATAATCATCAATTCCTTTAATATATTTTTTTACAATTGACCCTGCAAAAAATATAAATAATACATATACAACAATGATAATCAAATCCAGATAATTAAAATTCATATTCTCCTCAATATTATTTATTTAATTTTACAAAACTTTAAATCCATATTTCTCTTCAAACATTAAACATTCCTTATAATTTATTACCCCTCCGGAACAGCTTAAGTGTTGTAATGATGCCGCCGCAACGGATACACCCAGCTTAATAATTTCTTCTATTTCCCAATTATTATGTAAAGCAAAAAGAATTCCTGCAGCTAAAGCATCGCCGGCACCTACAACACTTTTTATTTTTTCTTTAGGAAATTTTACAGCCCCTTGTAAAAATTCTTTTCCTTCACTATTTAAAGCATAAACACCAAAAGGGAAATGGATAAAAACAATGTCGTTTACACCGGCATTTATTAATTTTGTTGCGGCTTCTTTTAATTTTTCCAACTCCGGAAAATCCCCTTTTAATTCAATTCCCGTTGTTCTGCTTGCTTCAAATTCGTTAATAAAAAGATAATTAATATAGGGCAACGCCGGCGTAACAATTCGGTTAAATCTGTTACTGTTTTCGCTAACAATATCAACGGAAGTTTTTAATCCGTTTTTCTGAGCCGCTTCCAAAACGGTTGCAGCTCTTGTTTTACCGTTATTTTCAATTTCATCCAATTTATCTAACAATAATAAATAACCGAGATGAAAAATTTTTTCCGTACAATTTGTAAAATCAAAATGCTCAATATCCAACAAAGCATTTGCGCCCCGTTGGTGAAAAAAAGTTCTTCTGCCTGTTGATTTAACTGACATCACATCGGTGTACGATGTGGGAGCTTTATCGGTAATAATTAAACCGGAAGTATCAATACCGTTTTCCCTACAATCGTTTTTTATCCATTCGCCGTTTGCATCGTTACCTATTACACCAACTGCTTTTATAGGAAATGATGCTCCTAATTTGGCAATATCTTTTGCCACGTTAAAAGGGGCACCTCCATTACTGAAAAACTCTTTTTCAATATTTGCCAAAGCATCTTGTTCGGGATATACATCAATTGTTTTAATATGGTCAACAATCCAATTACCCGCAACAATTATTCCGTTTCTATTTTCCATACTTTTAATTTATATTATTAATGCATTTCCACTTCAACGGTTCCAAGCCCGCCGCGGTAATAATTAAAAACAACATTAGGATGATCTGCCAATAACGACATAGGCACGGAGCTATCCATAATTTTTTTGGAAATCATAAATGCCGTTAACCTTTGCCCGAAAGCGTTATCGTGCATACCGGCTTGCCAAATAGAAACTTTTTCGGATTTCCATGTTTCAACCGGCCCAACGGTTAAAGCTTCTTTCGGAACTCCGACAACATATCCGCCACCGGAAGTTCTTGCATTTTGTGCCAAAGTAATAGGATGTAGTTCAACTTTTCTGGCAGATAGTTTTCTGAATTCTTCCGGGGTGGGTGGTTCATCGGCGTATTTCCCTTCACGTTTTACGGGGTCATTAAAAGCCCAATGTTTCGTATCCCCTTGTCCGCCTTGCATAACGGCACAACGTATTTCGTTATAACTTGCAGTATATTCCGCCAGGGTGTCTGCTTTCGGAAAATGTATGTTTTCTTCCGGCATTCTAAGTTCAGGTTTAATCCGATTAAAAAGCAATTCTCTATCGGCTTTTGCAAACGAAAGAGGATGAGTTTCAGGAGCCTCTTTTCCATCCAAATACCATTCGTCCATTCCCCAAAAATGGGCATCTTTCAACGAAATTTCCAAACTGTTTACAAGTTCTGCAACAAGTGGAAGTTGTTCGGTTGGTCCGATCGGTCCGCAAATTCCAACCGGATTGGAAGCTGTTGACCGCCGCCATGCGTTAATATATTCCAAAGCTTCAGCCATATAAAACGATTCCAAAGTATCGTAAAAAACCACTTGAAACCCGGGACGTGATAATTGTAACATATCCTTTTCGGTTAATTTTGCGGCATCTTCCAAAATTTTTTCATCAAGAGTTGTATAATCCCACCAATCTTCGGCCAACATGCTTTTTTTTCTTGCCATTTTGTTCTCCGGTTTTATTTAACAAATTTAATTATAAAAACATTCCAAAATTTTTATTATTTATTAATTTTATTTTAGTAAAAGCATTTTTTTCGTGGAAATAAAATCTCCGGTTTTCATTCTGCAAAAATAAATTCCACTTGATAAATTTGAAGCATCAAAATTTATTTTATAATATCCCGCATTAAAATTATCATTTTTCAATTCGGTTATTTTTTCTCCTAACATATTATATACGGTTAAATTTACTTTTGTCTGCTTTGGAACAGCAAATTCTATTGTTGTATTAGGATTAAAGGGATTGGGATAATTTTGTTCAAGAATATATTTTTCGGGTAACATATTATTTTTGAGTTTGACGGAAGTAGATATTTTAAATAAGGTTCTGATTTCTTCTTCCGAAAAAGCATAGTTGTAAATTTTTACTTCGTCAATATCGCCGTTAAAAAAATCGGTTAAACCGTTAGCGGAAGCAATATAAATTTTTGCGGATTCGGTAGCGAGTTTTTCATAATAATTAACGGCACTTTGTTCCAGGGTATCCAGGTAAATTTTAGCTTCTCTTCCGTTATATGTAAATGTTACCAAAGACCATTTATTTGGGGAGAGAGAGGTTTTGCTTGTTAGTATGGGAATTAATTTGCCTTCGTTATTTGCAACACAAAAAACCGGTTGTCTCGTTTTATTAATAGCTAATTTCCAATCATTATCTCGCCCGATTATTACTTGGGATGTATCGGCGGCATCACCTTTAGGCTTAACCCATGCGGATAATGTAATATTTTTTTCAATATTCAAATTTTCTTTAACGGGAATTTCCACATATTTATTACCCCCCGAAAAATCAAAAGCCTCGTTAACAATGCCTGTTACTAAACCCGGAGTACCATATATTTTCCCTGTTTGTTTGAAATCAGACAAATCAAAAACCGACGTACCGGAAACGGAATCGGAATCAAAATTCCAGTAACCGCATTCTCTTCTTTTTAATTTAGAATTATCATAAATATTTTGTTGAGAAGAAGAATAATTATATACTATTCCCCTTGTGGAATTATTGAATGAATAATTATGATGAATTTCATTATTACCGTTAGCACCTCGCAACAAAGCTATTAAATTTCTGGAAGGAGTTGAAGGTTGGTTATTATCGTAGAAAAAATTATTTCTAACAATATTATATGATGCGTCTCCGTCAATAAAATTTATTATTCCGTCCACAGGCCCGCCATAATCCGAAGGGCGTGTTTGTTTTCTGAAAATATTTTTTTCGGCAATATTATTATGGGAAGCAAATTGCAAGCCGTTATTTTCAAAATAACAATTCCTAACAATACAATAACCGCTGTTTGTTCTTTTATGAGTGAACATAATGCCGTAACGCTTATTATTTTTAAAAATACAACCGTCAACTAAAACATCTTTATATCCGACTGTACTTCCCACTCTGTTCGGCTCAAAATCAATCCCGGATTCCGGGTCGTGCCCGTTGGCATTATTAAATTCACAACCTATAATTTTAAAATTCATTCCTCGTATAATAGACATATTGTTTCTATAACCGTTTTTTAAAATGCAATTATACATTTCAAAATCGGTAGTCCACTTTGTAGTATCTGATTCGTCACCCGAAACAGATACATAAATGTTATCCATAACGGAATTAACCAGCTCTAAATCGTAAAGTCGTAATCCGTCGCATTTATTTCTAATTTCAAGCAAATAAACATCCGCCTTTTCTTCAATAGGGTTACGAGTATCTCTGTTGCCATCCAGACGTAAATTTTTTATTGTGATATTTTGCGATGCGACCAAAAAAAGCCCCCAATAACCATAGCTGATAGGAGTTCCGTTTTTAATTTTAATTGTTGCTTTTTCTTTTCCGGTTGTTGTTACCAGGTAATGCTTATTTTTTGCAAAATAATTCATGGATAACCCTCTACCGATAATATAAGTTTTGCCGGAAGTAAATTTTATTTCGCCGCCATATCTTTTAAGAGCATCTAAAGCCACTTGAATTGCTCCGGCATCATCGGTAACACCATCGCCTTTAGCACCGTAATCTTCAACGGTTTTGGAAATTTGTGCAAACAATGTGGTAATAAAAAAAATTTCAACAAGAATTATTTTTAACAAGATTCTCATTTAGTTTCCTCCTTTTTACTATTTAATTAACAACATTTTTTTTATTGCCGAAAAATTTTTTGTTTGCATTTTGTATAGATATATACCGCTGGATAGTTTACTTCCGTTGAAGTTTACTTTATGGTATCCGGCCGACATTTTGTTGTAAATTAATTGCGATACTTCTTCTCCCAAAACATTGTAAACCGAAAGGCGTACATCGCTTTGTCCGGGCAATGCAAAACAGATTGTTGTGGAAGGGTTAAAAGGATTGGGATAGTTTTGTTCCAATAAATAATTATTCGGATTTATCGTTTCGTTTTTACCCACTGATGTAATAGGATTTATATGCTGCAAAATATCTTTTACGGTTGTACCTTCTTCTTTTATAAAGTTTGTTTCATTATTAAATTTTCTATAAAGATTTTCAGTCCAATTATATCCTTCTTTTTTATCTCCTGCTAATATTATTTTTCTCGGATAAACAAGCCCCGCAGATTGAGGAATATTGGCATATTTTAATATGTTAAAGAGTGCAATGGCGGTTGTTGTGGTTTTTTCCGGAGTTATTCCCACATGTTTATCCGGAGCATTTTCCAATATAACTCCAGCAACATTGGTATCCACTACCGCACTGTATAATACCGGCACGGCTAAATCTCCTTTTCCCCACAAATAAATATTATTTGCATCCACATTATTACATGAAGAAATTTCTTTTATTGCCGCGAGTATATCGTTTATTTGTAACGAAGCATGTGTAAACCCTACAATTTGTGCAAATCTATCGTAAGTGTAGGGAGCGACAAACGACCAACGATTACGCCCTGTTCCCGTTATTTCCAACGCGAGCAGATTAATTTTAGCCGGAAAATAATTTTCGCGATATAGTTTTAACAATGTGTTCTTTCTTAAAATTCCTTGTGATATATATATAACGGTTTTCCTCTTCTCTCCCGGTTTGTAAAAGAAAAATCCTCGATGGCTTATTGTTCCCTCGTCTAATTTAAGTCTTATATCTTCCGTTGAATACTCTGACGAATCTTCTTTACTTATTGTTTCCAATTCAGAATCGATATCCAAAAAAGCGGTCCTTATTACGTCGCTTTTCAAATGTTTATACATAAATTTTTTAAAATTTTCATACTCTATTTTGTTGGTTATTTCCCATTCAGGCGTTGGCAACGTAAATAATGTTTCAACGTGTTGCATATCGGAAGGGAGTCCGTCGGGAAAGCATGTTAATTCGGCTTCAAATCTATCGCTGTATATAGTTAAAGGAGAATTGCCTTGTCGTAGCCATTTATCCATCCAAGCGTTTTCCGTATTCCAAATTCCGCTGCTGTAACCGTGTCCTTGATTATGAGTAACAAATTTAAAATAATCTTCCTTGTCATATAATTTGTAGATTGCTTTCAAATAATCAACAACCGGTTGAGGATTCGGATATAGCCTATCTTGTGTACCGTGCTGTTCCAAAAAAGGTCTGGGTGCTATTAACGAATACATTTCCGCATACGATAATCCGAAAAAATTGTAGAAGATATGAATATCGCACGTATTTTCGATACCGCGCGGGGTATCGTATTTATCTATTGCGGTAAAACCTTGGTTAACAACTACACACGAAATTCTGGGTTCCGCTATAGCCGTCCACAACGTTCTGGCCGAACCGCCGGAAAGCCCGGCCATACCTATTTTACTGCTATCAACCAATTTTACGCCGTTGCTGTCGGTTAAAGTTAATAAATAGTCTACTGTGCGGATACCATCCCAAACAGTAGGAGCAATTGCGGAATAACCGGTATTATACCAATTAAAGTGTCCGTAATAAGGTCCCTTTTCTCCACATCCCCAACCGGCACCAATTTTACCTTCTTCCCCAACCATCGGCAGTTCTATGGAAACAAATCCGTTTGCAGCATAAGTGCGTGCATGAGGTCTGTATTTGTCTCTCATACCGTGTCCCGGTACATGAATTACGGCGGGCACGGGATATGTAACATTTTTCGGGAGAAAGAGATGAGCGGCTACATAAACATGAGGACGGCTTTCGTAAACAACTCTTTGAAAATAGCAATTACCCAAATCAACTTTTTCACCTACCAACTTTGCATTTAACGGTGTTTTTTTCGGCATGGGATTTAAATCCATTATATCCAATACTTTTTTTCGCAACTCCTCTTTTCGGGCTTCAAATTCTTGTAAAGTTGAAGGCGGTTTTGCATTTATGGTTATTTTGTGAGCCAGATAGTCGAGATGTTCCATTACACCTTGAGCATTTATTATACTTGATAAAGAGAGCAACAATGGTAATGCAATTAACAAGGCCCGCAAATTTCTTTTTATTTTTTTCATTTTATTTCCTTATTCGATTTTTTTTCGATGAATTTATTCTTAATATAGTTAATGTAACTATTACAAAATATTTATAAAATCAAAACAAAAAATTTAATAGAACAATTATTTATAGGGGAAAATTAAGGAAGCATTGTACTTTTTTACGATTATATTTATTTAGAAAACAAACTGTTTTCCCGTATTTTTTCTTTTGCTCCGTTAAATCAACATCTTGATTTTCTTTATTATATAAGATACTAAGTTTTGCTACTTAAAGCAACCACTTCTATTTAGTTTAAAATCAACTGCATAATTGTTTTAAAATTTTATTCTATTTTTTATCTCGTGCATTATATTTATCTAAAATTTCAAGAGTTTTTCCAATAGGAAGGGCTTCCATAATACGTCCCTTGTAACCAATCATTTTATCTGCCATAAACAACGAATTATAAATTGCTTCTTCCGTTGCCTCTACCGTTGCAAGAAACAATGGTGAAATGTGATCGTTTGAAAGTTCCACAACATTACGTTCCAAGTTTTTATCACCGTAAGGAACTCTCAACTCGGGTGCTGTACTAAAAGCAATTGTATAATCTCCGCTTCCGTTGGAAGAAAATCCGCCAACTTTACCGAAAGCGATGTAAGAACGCTTTGCCAACCGTTTAAGGTTACGTGCCGAAAGCGGGGCATCTGTTGCGACAATTATCATGCAAGAACCGTCAACAACGTAGGGAACATCTTCCGCCATATAAAAATTATTTAATTCTTCACCAACAGGTGCCCCGTTAACCGTCAAAATTCCTCCGAAATTTGTTTGAACAAGCACACCAACCGTATAACCTCCTTTTTCTTCGGGCAGCACTCTGGATGCCGTTCCGATTCCGCCTTTAAATCCAAGGCACCTTGTTCCGGTTCCGGCACCAACATTACCTTCTTCTATCATACCGTTTTTTGCATTGGCAATTGCTTCAAAAACATCTTTTTTAGCTACGTGGCGACCAATTATATCGTTTAACCACCCGTCGTTTGTTTCGCCGACAACGGGATTTATTGAACGTATGCCGGAGTTTCCGGGAATAGATAAGGTATAATCTATTAGAGCGTTTGCAACAAGAAAAACATTTAGTGTATTTGTTAGTGCAATAGGGGTTTCGATATTACCTAACTCTTCAACTTGAGTAAATCCTAACGCTTTTCCGAAACCGTTGCCTACAAAAACCGCTGCCGGAACTTTTTCTCTGAAAATGTTTCCATCGTGAGGCAATATTACCGTAACGCCGGTACGAACGGAATCTCCGATAATTAATGTTTTTTGGCCAACTTTTACACCTTTTACATCCGTAATAGCATTCCATTTACCGGGAGTTAAAATTCCGGGTTTAATCCCAAAATCTCTTGCTCTTCCGCGTTTTTGGGCATGAGTATTGATTGAAATACTAAAAAGAACTACAACGACAATAAAAATTATCTCTTTAATCATAATGGAAAACTCCGTTAAACTTTTACAAAAATTTTCTTTTTATACATAAAAAACAAAAGCAGCCACAACAAAACCGTTCCGATAAAAGTTTCGATTACTATATGCCAATTTACATTCACAAAAGCATAAAAGCCGGAAAAGACCTTTGCGGCAGTATATTTGAAATTAATAAATTTATTTAAAAAATATACGGCAAGAGAATTTACCCCAATTACTTTAAAGAAAAACACCCAACCTTTGGAATAATTTTTAATATCAATAAGCCAATAAAACAAAGCCATAGAAATAAACGATGCCCCCGCTGTAACCAAAATAAAGGAACTTGTCCACATCTTTTTCATTATAGGAAAATGTAACCCCCAAATAAATCCGCCCGCAAGCAGTATAGCGCCTATTATTAAAAGTAATTTACTTTTATAGAGCTGTGTGGTTTCTTTTTTTCTTAAAATATCGCCGGCCCAAGCTCCGAAAATTGTTAAGGTAAAAGCCGGAAATGAGGTTGCCAAAGCATTTTCATCATAGATTCCGTCTATTAATTTCCCGGGCATAATTGCTCTATCAAGCCATCCGGCAAAATTACCTTCCATACTCATATTACCCGCACCGTATTCGGGAACCGGAATAAGAAACATTGCCGCATAATACGCAAGTAAAATACCTCCGGCCCATAATAATCTTTTTTTCCAAGTAAAATTCAAATAGAGAACAGTAGTAAAGAATGTTGCCATACCAATACGCCCCAATACGCTTGAATATCTTATATGAGCCGGGTCAAAGATGTTAATAGGGCTGTTTTTATAGATTATTCCCAAGACCATTAATACAAGCATTCTTTTAAATGCTTTTTTATATATCTCTGTTTTGGATATTCCTTTTTTTAACTGGCTGTTTGTTGAATACACAAGTGAAATACCGGAAATAAAAAGAAAGAGAGGGAAAATAAAATCAAAAAAAGTTACAGGTTCTAACCACCCGGGATGCTCCATATTGAGAGCAAGGGTATTTAACCAACCGATATTTGTTTTGCCGTGCATATAATAAATAAATGCTCCGCCACCGGAAATCATAAACATATCCAATCCGCGTAATGCATCCAATGAATTTAATCTTTTTGATTTCTCATTCGATACTCCCATTATTGTATTTTCTTTATGTTTAATAGTGTACCTCGTTTATTTTAATTGTTTATTAATTTATTCGGAGAATAATTTTTTATTAACGTTCTCGCCAAAATTGTTGTGGGGTCTATCGTAATCATTCCTAAAATTTCCTTTTCGGGAATTGCAAGGGGAATTTCCGTACATCCTAATATAACGGCTTCGGCACCGTTTGTTTTCAAATATTCACAACCTTTATGCAAATTTTTTACCGCCTTTTCGGTTACCGGATTTGAAAAAGCTTTTATTCCGTATTCCCTGTCATAAATGGAAGGTTGAATGAGGTTTTCTTGTATTTGAATTGACGGTAGAATAACGTTAAACCCTTTTGCATTAAGTATATCGGAATATACCCGGCTTTTGTAAGTTCCGGTTGTTGAAAGAACTCCTATGTTTTTGATTTTAGGGTAAATATTTCCAATGAAAGAGATTGTTTCATTTATCATATTTATAAGATTTAATTTACTGCCGGATTTGTTAAGCTCTAATTTTATAACATCAAAAATATCGGAAGAATGTGCTGTGTTGCAGGGAATCCCGGCAACCGTTACACCTATGCTTTCCATTTTATTAAGCACTTTAACAATGGCATAAGCCGGATTTTCAATTTTTCGTTCCAATAAATATTCCGTTCTGTCGTTTATACTTGAAGACATTGAAATGAGAACCGTATCCAAATGCTCATTATCTCCGTTTGCAATAGTATTATCATATACCTTACGAAGTAAATCAATCCCCGCATACGGACCTACACCCCCGACAATTCCAATCATTACATCCCTATTAATTATTTTGTAAAATCAATAAAAAAAATTAAAACTTTTTAATTGTTGTTTATTAACAAAACACTCAGTTCAGTAATCGTTTACTTTAACGATTACTAAAATGCTTATTATTTGAAAAGATGTCAAGTATAATAGATTTTAAATGAAAAATTTTTTCGAATTTTTAAATATCTTTTTTGTTTTCGAACAGATATGGCATTATAATTATTGCCGGCCAATACAAAACTATTTCTGCCGAAACGGTAAAGATATAATTTGGAATTTATGTTTTTTTTGTAGTTGAAATTTGAAATAATATTGCTCCGAAAAAACCGATGATATCCGGGGCAAAGACAATTAACAATAAAAACAATTCGGGCAAAAATATTTTTTCATTATTTTTCTCTTATAAATTTAGTAATAAATCTTAATCCTTCTCCAATATGTCCCCTCCAATAATCCCAATTGTGGTAACCGTTGTAAACTCTGTATTCATGGGGTATTTTTCTATCTCTGAAAATTTTTCTTAATATTGCATTGCCGTAAAAGAGCCAATCATCATCCCCTATTGTAATAAACCAATGAACGCTTTTTAATTTTTTTTCGGAATTTTTTTTTGCCAGATAAATAGGATTGTTTTTGTTCCAATGTTCGGAAAGGCGCGCTTGACCTTTAATTCCATTACCGTAAACAGGTGCATATAATCTGTCAAACTGTTTTTGCGAAATTTTCACTGTTTCATCATCCGGTCGTATTGCGGCACTGTAAGCAATACAAGTGCCAAAAAGTTCCGGGTGCTTCATTGAATAACCCAATGCACCGAATCCGCCCATTGATAGTCCTCCGATTGAACGGTATTTTTTTTGAGTTTTAATTCTGTATTTTTTTTCTATGTGCGGAATAAATTCTTTTACAAACATCTCTTCGTAGTTAAAATTTCCGTCGGGCAGGTTAACATACCAAAGCAGCCAAGCATTGGGCATAATAATTATCATCTCTTCAACTTCGCCGGAATATATTTCTTGATCGGCAACCTCGTCAATCCATCCCCAATTAATCCATGTTGTTTCGTCATCCGTATAACCGTGAAGCAAATACAATACGGGGTATTTTTTGCCGGAAGTTTCATAATTAGCAGGAAGATAAACTGAATAATTAACCGTAGTATCAAGAATTCGGCTGTAAAATTCCAAACTTTTAATTACTGTTCCGCGTGTTTCGTTTCTCTTTGCATTAATAAAAGAAAGAGCAACAAGTAAAAAAAACAAAAATACTTTCTTCATTTTTTTCTCCATAAATAATTATTATTCGTTTTCTTCCTATATCACTTTATTAATACCATTTTCTTGCTTACAGTAACCGGAGAACCTCCTTCGGGGAGAGCAATCATACGATAAATGTAAACACCAGCAACAACTTTTTCGCCTTTCATATTGGAAGCATTCCAAACGGCAGAGTAATTTCCGGCGCGTTTATTCTCGTTTTCCAGAACTTTTATTTTTGAGCCGAGTAAATCAAAAACTCCGATTTTTACATGCGCATACTTACCAACGGAATAATGAATTACCGTAGCCGGATTAAAAGGATTCGGGTAATTTTGTTTTAATCCGAACCCTTCGGGTAAATTACTTTTTTTTTTATTTGTAACGCCGGTAAGATTATTATGCATTACCCAACTTCTGCCGGGAATATCAGTTACGAACTTTTCAATGTTACCGTTACCTGCAACAGTTACATAACATGTTTTACCGTTGCTTCCTCCAAAGGCGATATTGGTGGATTTTTTACCATGCAACGTAATTTCCCGCAATGTTTCTCCGGTAGAGGAAAGAATGTATATTTTCCCTTTATCGTAACAAGCCACATAAATATTACCGGTGCTGTCACATCTCATTCCGTCAAGAACGGAACCGTCGTTATATTGCTTAATTATTCTTTTGTTTTCCAAGGTCCCGTTGGATTTTATATCAAATGCCAAAATTCTGTGAGCAGTGGATTCGTTAACATATAAGGTTTTGTTGTTTGGTGAAACTTCGACACCGTTTGTCGTTCCCATTCCGCTTAAAAGAAGATGAGTATTCCCACTTGTATCTATCATCCAAAGATTTCCGGTGTTTGCAGTCCAATTCGGGTCGCTTGCATAAATAATATTGTTATCGGTAATTGCAATATCGTTCGGTTGGTTCATTTTAGCGTTATGAGCAAAAACCGTTATTTGTTTTGTAGTCATATTAACTTTCAAAATGTTATGCTTTGTGTAATCGGCAATAAACATTTCTCCTTTGCTGTTAAAACGTATTCCGTTTCCTATGCTTCCTGCAGGGAGTTCCACAAATATTGTTGTTCTTCCTTTCGGGGTTATTTTACCTATTGTTCCTTGGTGATGAAAGTTGACCGCATAAATATTTCCGTTTTTATCAACAGCCGGTCCCTCAACACCACTTGTAAAACTGTTTTTGGGTGTAAACAATTCCGGAACAAAAAGGGTATCGTTTTGAACTGTTTGTGCAAATAATTGCAAACTTAAAATTAAAGATGCAACCAATAGTTTCATAAAAAATCCTTTAACATTTTTGGTTTATTCTCTTGCAATTTCCAACACTAAAATTTCTTGCGGTTTTATTTTATCGTTTCGTTTTATTTTGGTGTTATTACTTTTACCGATTATTACAATTTTTTCGGGGGTAATCTTTTTTATTACAAAGCGTGTATCCGGTTTTATATTTGTTTCATATTTATTTATATCTACAATATATTCAATCTCGTGTTCATTGTCGTCAACATTTACCAATAAAATTCCCAAACTGCCGTCTTCCGCTTTCCATATTGCGCCTAATACGGAAGGGATGGTTGCCTTTTTCACTTTTCTGTTGTGATTTACCCAAATATCCGTAACGGTAGGGATTTTATTTATCGGCTTAATTAAATCCATAAGTTCACCGTAGGTAACAAATTTACGTGCGGCAACTCTGTATTTACCTATCTTTTTAAAATAGTCGGCTTTTTTTTCGTGCTTCGGTTTCATAAACCAAGGGTTCATCCAACCGTTCTGAAACCCCCAAATAAAAAAGCGAGCTTCGGCCATAATAAAAGCTTTATCGGATATGGGGGGAATGTTGGAAACCCTTCCTCCCACATAATTTGTGTAATCGGAATAAACCATTTGCAGCATGGGAATATCATTTTCTTCGGGTTCATGCCATGTTAAAAATCCGTCCAATTTATTCATATACGGTTCGGCGGTACTTTCGGAAACTAAAATTGCGCCACGGGGTGAAGCAATTTTTTTCATCTTCTCTAAAAATTTTTGATATCCTTCAACCCAATACGCTCCTCCTCCCAACGGATGACCGTGTGTTTTATCAAAACAAAGTTTAGGTGTGGATGCGGAAATTTGATCGATATAAATACCGTTTACGCCATATTCGCCGGTTAAAGTATCAACCAATCCGGCAATTTGATTATGCCAAAAGGTTTGCGTAGGGCACATGGCAACCAATCTTCCCGATGTTTTTCCGTAACGGTGTAACGTAGGTGCTCCCGTAATATCTTTCACACAATAAGGAATAAATTTTTTCGCATCGGGATTATCATAATCGGCAATCAATCCATTAATATACGGCATTATTAGTATCCCTTTATCGGTAAGATTTTTCACCGCTTCTTTAAAACCATCAACACCCGGAAGAAAATGGGGATAATAAGTATCATAAGGAATTTTGTGCCACTTATACCAATGCACGCCGATAGGAACATTCAATCTTTTTTCGGCATTTAGCAAATCAGTTTCGATTTCATTAATCGTAAATTCAACTGCGGCATTATCTATATCATCGGTATCAAAATTTTTCCCTACTTGAAACCAAAGAGCCACATTTTTAATTATATCTGGCATATCTTTTCTATGAGATTTTTTGCCATTCTCCGTCCACCGTTGCTTAACCGCCCATTTTCTGTACCGTTTAGCTGCATCAATCCAATTGCCTTGATAAACCCCGAATGCTTGTGGAAAATAATCTTTATAATCGGAACCGGGAAGAGCCATATTTTCAGGATATTGTGTTATATAAAATTCTTTACCTGGAATTATTGCACCTCGTTTTCGTCTGCCGCTACCATCAAGTGCAGCATAATAAATGCTGCTTTTGCCTTTGGATAAAGCAAAAAATTGGCTTGCCCATCTTTGCGAAGGATATGATAAAGGTTGTTCTGTTGTGGTTTTTTTGTATAGTTTTCCGCCGTTGTGCAAAGGTATTGCCAAATCATATTCCCCCTCTGTAATAAATTCGGTAAAATCGGGGAATCTTACTGTCCATAATCCCCAAATATTACTTCGGTTATCTATGGAAATTCTCCATTTTGCAATACCGGAATTTTTAGGAAGTTCAACCGTTACTTTTATCCCCATCACGTTTTTCTCTTTCCAGAATTCAAAATTATTCCATTCGATAATTGCAATTTGAGTTCCGTCGGGTTGTTTGTTAATTTCGGCTTTTACCGGAAACATATAAAACTTGTAAAAAGGTTTTTGAATATAGATGTTATTAATCTTCTCCTCTTGTAAACCGTTACGCATTGTAATTTGAAACAAAAGATGCTGTTTGCCTTTGTTTGCAATGTGATTAATGTTTGTTGTTTTATCTATCATTGCGGATAACCCGTATGACCCTTTTTCAAATTCGAAACGGACAAATTTATTTTCCAAAATAAGAGCCGGTTTCTTGTTTTGTGCAACCAAAACAATTGTTAAAGTTGCAAATAAAATCAATATTTGCTTTTTCATTTTTATCCTTTTAATTAAATAAGCGTTTTTTCCTTTGCCGACATAAGTTGTAACTTTCATAATTCGGTAAACATAGCTTTGTTGTTTCGGGAAAAAATCAGTTAAAAAAGATTTTAATCAGTCCGGAATTTTTATCGTTGTTTTTTCTGATAATTATTTTATTTAACCCCGAAAGGTAAATTGCACCGGGTTTATCGGGGTTGTGCATAAGCCATGCCCATGGTTTAAACGCTCAACGCGGTGGTTTTGCGGTTTTGTATTTGTGGCTTTTACAAATCCCTTTACCGCATCGGCCAAACTGTTACCGATATACATGTTCATCACAACCTTGTTCCCGGGAAATTCCCATGTGAGTTCGTTACAATTACTTTTTCCGATGTCAAAATGAACCAATCCGCCATACTCAAGCCAGAAAGCATAATTGCGGGTTGAAACATAATAAGGCATATATGCACATTCGTCGGGGGTGCCGGAAACGTCCCACAAATCAAATGCTTTTCCGCGTTGCGCTACGCTTCCGTTCCACATTTCACCAAAACCATAAATCTCTTCTACGGAATTAAGAAGATTTATTCCTTTTACAGCCGTAATATTTTTTACATCAGCAGAAATTATAATACGGTAAAATGAAGATGTTTTTTTTGCAATTGTTAATTGTGCTTTGTTTTTATTATTTAATTGCAACTCAACATTTACACTATCTTCGGTTATGTTTTTTGTTGATAAAATGTTACTAATTGATATCCATTTCGAATTAATTTTAAAAAGAGGTGATTGCGAAGTATTAAAAATAATTTTCCCGTCGGGTGTACGGATAATAATTTGAAAAGGATTTTCTGCAAGGGAGAACGTGTTATGCTCGTTTTTAAAAATCACTTTTTCGTTGTTTGGGGTAAATAACGCAAGTAGATTGTCCGAACGAAAATTATTTGTTTTTACACTTGCACCTCGGTCTTTTATACCAATTTTGTCGAAAGGGAGCGTTTGTGCATATTGTATCGGGGCAATGGCAAAAATACCGAATATTAAAAATTTTAATGTTTTTATAAAAAAATTACTTTTAAAATTCAGCATAATATTCCATTTAATTCTGTTTAACAATACTATTTCCGGAATGAATTAAATGGGAGCAAAATACTTTGCTCCCACTTTTTTACAATACATTGAAAAACCGTTTATAATAAAACTGCCAAAAATAATTTTTATTTGTGGTAGTAAGTTACTTTGTGGAGTTTTTTCCAAGCGCCGCGTGTAAAATCGGGATATTTAACGGGGGTGCCGTGATTTTCCACAGATTTTTCCGACAGTTCGGCTAAAGCCGACCATTCTGCGGCATCGTAAACATCTTCGTCAAGAGGCAATCCGTTATTAAGGCAATAAATTAATCTGAAATCCATAATAAAATCCATTCCGCCGTGGCCTCCTACTTTTTTTGCTTCCTTACCTATTTCGGTTACAATAGGGTGCTCGTATTTTTTTAACAATTTCTTTAATTCATCTTCCGGCAGCGGTTTATGGTGACCGCTATGATAATCGCTATCAAGAACAACTTCTTGTACAGGATATTTACAAGCATATCCTTTAGTTCCGCTTATCATATGTCTTCTGTTATATGGGCGTGGACTTGTAACATCGTGTTGAATCATTAAAGTTTTGCCGTTTGCGGTTCTAATAATCGAGGTATTCATATCGCCGTTTTTATATTTGCGTTTTGCAAAGTCGGAATTTTCTCCGAATTCTTTTTTTGCAAATTGGGTCATTCCAAATTGGTTTGTTGAAACAGAAGTAACATATTCCATTCTGTCTCCTCGATGAATATTCATTATTTGGCAAAGTGGGCCGAAACCATGAGTGGGATACAAATTTCCGTTACGTTTTGCATTTTGTTCCAATCTCCACATTTTCCAATAACCGCCGAAGTTTTCGGTGGTATTAAAGTTAAGAGCACGTAAATCATGGATATATGATCCTTCGGCATGAACTATTTCTCCGAAAAGTCCTTCCTCGGCCATTTTGTGAGTTGCCATTTCAAAATAATCGTAAACGCAATTTTCCAACATCATAAAATGTTTACGTGTTTTTTCAACGGTATTAACCAATTGCCAGCACTCGTCAATAGTAACTGCGGCAGGTACTTCGGAAACCGCATGTTTACCGTGTTCCATTGCATATACAGCCATGGGGGTATGATTACCCCAATTTGTAACAATATAAACCAAATCTATATCATCGCGTTGACACATTTTTTTCCATTCGTCTTTACCAAGATAGACATCCGGCTCGGGATATTTTCGTTCTTTAAGAAGTTTTAACGCTCTATCCACTTTTGCCTGAGAAAGTTCGCATATGGCAGATATTTTTGCGGTTTTAAGAAATGAAAGTCTGTAAACCGCACCGTAACCTCTCATTCCCAATCCGATAATACCGATATGCACCGTATCAATAGGATCGCATCTTAATTCCAAAGCATCGGTTTGTCCTGCAGGGCGCGGGGGTTCCGGGAATAGGTTTAGCGGTTGAAAAGTTTTACTGTTATCCTTTACACCGGAAAATGCCGTAAACATTATCACTGAAAATATTGTAACAACCAATAAAAGTGTAATTCGTTTTATTTTTTCCATTTTATATTTTTCCCAAAATTTTATTTGTAAAATTATTTATGATAGTAAGTAACTTTATGTAGTTTTTTCCAAGCACCGCGTGTAAAATCGGGATATTTAATAGGCATACCATGATTTTTTACGGACTTTTCGGATAATTCGGATAATGCCGACCATTCGGCTGCATCGTAAACATCTTGGTCAAGGGGTAATCCGTTATGCAAACAATAAATTAAACGGTAGTCCATAATAAAATCCATTCCGCCATGGCCACCTACTTTTTTAGCTTCTTTACCAATTTCTGTTACAATAGGATGTTCATATTTTTTTAACATTTCATTCATTTCATCTTCCGGTAACGGCTCAAGGTGGCTGCCTTTTCTGTGTTTGCCGTCTATTGCAATTTGTTGAACAGGATATTTGCATGCAAACCCTTTTGTTCCGCTAACAAGTTGTATTCTGCTGTATGGACGAGGACTTGTAACATCGTGTTGAATCATTAAAGTTTTGCCGTTTGCAGTACGAATAATTGAAGTATTCATATCTCCCTTTTTATACTTACGTTTTGCAAAATCGGAATCTTCTCCGAATTTTTTCTTTGCGTATTCTGTCATGCCGAATTGATTACTGGAAAGGGAAACCACATAATCCATTCTGTCGCCGCGGTGAATATTGAGTATATGACAAAGTGGTCCGAAACCGTGAGTAGGATAAGTATTCCCGTTGCGTTTTTCCAATTCTTTTAAACGCCACATATTCCAATAACCGCCTTTATGTTCGTCGGTTTCGAAATTGTGTGCTCTTAAATCGTGAATATAGGAACCTTCAACGTGAACAATTTCTCCGAAAACTCCTTCGTCTGCCATTCTGTGTTCGGCCATTTCAAAATAATCGTAAACACAATTTTCCAATTGCATAAAGTGTTTTCTGGTTTTTTCAACGGTGTTAACCAATTGCCAGCATTCGTCAATAGTAACTGCGGCGGGTACTTCGGAAACGGCATGTTTACCATGTTCCATTGCATATACAGCCATAGGGGTATGGTGTCTCCAATCCGTAACAATATAAACGAGGTCGATATCATCTCTGTCGCAAAGTTGTTTCCAACCGTCTTCGCCGGTATATTCATCGGCTTTAGGCAAACCGGCCTTTTCCAAAGTTTTTTGTGCTCTGTCAATTTTCCATTGTTCAAGGTC
>CAZTYP010000110.1:0-24971 GCA_964617555.1 uncultured Melioribacteraceae bacterium
TAATTGTTTTTTTATCAGGTTCAAATATGTAATCGTAATTGTTCCCTTCGGAATTATTTTCAATTACGTCAGGCTTTACCGGATAAAGTTGAAATTCGGTAACATCTTGCTGGGCTACCGATTTGAATTTATTATAAACGACAATAATTTTATCATATTCGCCGGAAATAAATTTAGCCGAAAGCTCTTTGTTAAGCGTTGCAACAAAATCGAATTTCAGATCGGCAAACACACCATTGATACCGTTAATAACATTATAATCGTGCGACGAAAAATAATCGTTCACTTTTTTTCCTATGCAGATAATAGAGAGGTTGTTTTTGGAATTTTGTTCCGAAAAATCATTTTTTATTAAACCTTCAACCCTACTGATAATATTGGAATTAAAAGCGCCGCACAAACCTCTGTCGGAAGAGACGGCAATAATTGCAATTTTTTCGTCACCGGTTTCTTTAAGTAGCGGGTGAGCATAATTCTTTTCAACGGCAAGCAATTGGCTTAATACTTCGGCAATTTTGCGCGAATACGGTCGTGCACTTATAATAGCTTCTTGGGCTTTATTAAGACGTGCAGCGGCAACCATTTTCATTGCCTTAGTAATTTTTTGGGTGCTTTTTACACCAAGAATTCTGCGTTTTATATCTCGTAATGTTGCCATAAAATTTATTCGGAAACCTTAAATTTGGTTAGGAATTCTTCTACATTGCTTTTTAATGTAGCAACCGTTTCATCACTTAAAACTTTTTCTTCACGAATTGTTTTAAGCAAATCCGCATTTTTCAATTCAATATATTCAATAAATTCTTTCTCAAATCTTTTAATATCTTGCAAAGGGAGTTCGTCCAAATATCCTTGAGTACCAATAAAAACGCTTACAACTTGCTTTTCTACCGGTATCGGTGTGTATTGTCCTTGTTTCAATAATTCAACTAATCTTGCACCGCGGGCAAGGGTTCTTTGTGTTGCTTTATCCAAATCCGAACCGAATTTTGCAAATGCTTCCAATTCACGAAACTGAGCCAGATCCAATTTCAACGAACCGGCAACTTTTTTCATAGCCTTAATTTGTGCACTTCCGCCCACACGCGAAACAGAAATACCCACGTTAATAGCGGGGCGCACACCGGAGTTAAATAAATTAGGTTCAAGATAAATTTGCCCGTCGGTAATTGAAATTACGTTTGTAGGAATATATGCGGAAACGTCTCCTTGCTGTGTTTCTATAATGGGTAATGCTGTTAAACTTCCTCCGCCCAAACTATCGTTAAGTTTGGATGCTCTTTCAAGTAAACGGGAATGAACATAGAACACATCACCCGGATATGCTTCACGGCCCGGGGGACGTCTTAACAAAAGAGAAAGTTCGCGATAGGCAACAGCCTGTTTAGACAAATCGTCGTAAACAACAAGAGCATGCTCGCCTTTGTCTCTGAAAAACTCACCAAATGTTGCACCGGCATAAGGTGCAATATATTGAAGAGGTGCGGGTGTAGAGGCCGAAGCATTAATTACCGTAGTATATTCCATTGCGCCGTGTTCTTCCAATTTAGCAACCACTTGCGCTACGGTAGAATCTTTTTGACCGATTGCAACATAAACACAATAAACAGGGTCTATACCGTTGGCTTTTGCTTCTTCTGTATGTGTATATTTTTGATTTATAATTGCATCTACGGCAACAGCGGTTTTACCGGTTTGTCTATCGCCGATAATTAATTCGCGTTGCCCTCTACCTATGGGAATCATGGCATCTACAGCGGTAATACCGGTTTGCAAAGGTTCCGAAACCGATTGGCGTGTAACCACACCAAGTGCTTTTCTTTCGATAGGCATATAGGCCTCGTGTTTAATTTCCCCTTTTCCGTCAAGCGGTTCACCAAGAGGATTAACAACGCGCCCCAACATATCGGTCCCTACAGGAAAAGAAGCAAGACGTTTTGTTCTTTTAACCGTATCACCTTCCTTAATTAACTGACTTTCACCGAAAAGGACACACCCGACACTATCCTCGTCCAAGTTAAGCACCATTCCCATAACGTTATTAGGAAATTCCACCAACTCACTAACCATCACCTTCGAAAGCCCGTAAACGCGTGCAATACCGTCGCCCACTTGAAGAACAGTACCCACATCATATATTTCGGCTTCGTTTTCAAAACCTGCTAATTGTTGTCTTAAAATTGCTGATATTTCATCTGGTCTAACTTCAGCCATGTTTATACCTTATTATTTAAATTTACTAATTAGAGATTAAACTTTTTCTCAATTTGTTAAGTTGTTGTTTTACGGAAGCATCAATTACAGTATCATTAATTTTTACTGTAAACCCGCCTATTAACGATTCGTCAATATTGTACGAAGCTATTATTTCTTTTTTAGAAAATTCCGCTAATTGGTTTTGCAAAATTTCTTTTTGCTCGTCTGAAAAAGCTATCGTACTGGAAACTTCCGCTTTAACTCTGTTTAATTTTTCGTTTCTCATTTGATTAAACCGTTTGGCAATATCAAATAAAAAACTCTCTCTGTTTTTATTATTAACAAACAAAATAAAATCGAGAGTAACTTTATTTACCTTATCGGTAAATATTGCTTTCAGCACAGCTTCTTTTTTATCTTTGTTAATTACCGGACTATTTAGAACGGCTCTTAATTCCTTGGAACGGGAAAGGGTATTTTCCATCAACAACATATCCTCGGCAACTTGTTCCAAAGATTTTTTTTCTCGGGCAAATTCCGTTAAAGCATCAGCATATCTTGTGGAAATATTAAAACTACTCATACTAATTCTTGTTTAAGTCTTCTAAATAATCGTTAATTAACTTTGTTTGCTTTTCTTTATCTAAATTGGCACGAATAATTTTTTCGGCGGCAGAAACAGCAATATCAGCAACTTCGTTTTTAAGTTTGCTGAAAGCTTCTTGATTTTTTCTTTCGATTTCAGCTGTTGCCTCATCAATCATCTTTTTTGCTTCCGCCCTGCTTTCTTCGAGCATTTGAGCTTTTAGTTTTTCGGAATATTCTCTGCCCTGCTCAATTATTTTTTGGGCTTCCTCTTCAGCCTTAGCTAAATTAGCTTTATTTTCTTCAAGAAGTTTTTCCGCTTCGGTTTGAGCTTTTTCGGCTTTTTCCAAAGATTCCTTAATGAAGTTTTCACGTTCATTTAATGAATTTAATATTGGACCCCAAGCCATTTTTTTTAACACAAACAAAAGAATGATAAAAGTAAGTGTTACCCAAAAAATTAATCCGGGATTAATATCAAGCAGTGTGCCTGAATGTTCCCCACCTTCACTAAAAGCAAGAAAAGCCAAATTTAAAATTTCAGCCATTTAATCTTTCCTTTTTTATAACTATGACCGGAGCGTAAATTCACACTCCGAATTAATTTTTCAGTTTATTACTTTAAAGCCAAAAGAATACAAATAACCAATGCGAATAGAGAAATACCTTCAATAAGGGCTGCAGCAATAATCATTGAAGTTCTGATATCTCCAAGGGCTTCGGGTTGACGTCCACTTGCATCCATTGCGGAAGCAGCCAATTTACCAATTCCAAAAGCACCGCCAATAACAGTTAAACCGGCACCAATTCCGGCAGCTAAAAATGCAAAATCCATGAGTTTCCTCCTGTTTATAATTTAATTTAATGTTCTTGATGAACAGCCATACCAATAAACAACGCCGAAAGCATTGTAAAAATGTATGCCTGTATTAATGCAACTAAAATTTCCAACAAATATATAAATAATGCAAACGCTACAGATACCGGAGCAACAAAATAGGTTTGCATAAAAAAGATTAATCCTATCAAAGAGAAAATAACAATATGCCCCGCAGTCATATTTGCAAAAAGCCTTACAGCCAATGCAAACGGTTTTGTGAAAAGCCCCAACAACTCTACAATTAACATAACCGGCAATAACCATGCAGGAACACCGGAAGGGAGCAATCCTTTAAAATAACCGAATACACCGTTTTTTATCATTCCGCCTGCCTGAATTACAATAAAAGAGAAAACAGCAAGCGTAGAGGTTACGGCAAGATTGCTTGTAATTGTTGTACCGTTAGGAATCAATCCGATAAAATTACTGAAAAGAATAAAAAAGAAAACCGTAAGCAGATAGGGCAGAAATTTTTCGTATCCTTTGCCTATTGAAGGAATTGCAATATCGTCTCTTACAAATACGATAAGTACTTCCATAAAGTTTGCGAAACCGTGAGGCACCAAGGATTTTTTATAAGCGTTGGCGGCAATTTTAAAAGCCACTATCAACAGAATTGCAACAATCCACAAAAAGACAACATTTTTTGTAATGGAAACATCCAACCCGAACAACGAAAGATGTGGTAAGTGAATTGACCCGAACGGTGCAATTTCCAACTCATGCGAATCTAAAATGTGGTGCATAATCCAATCGGAGCCAACGCCCTCCTTGGCTTGATGCAATGTATCTTGAATTGTTTTAGCGGTGCTTATATCCATACAATGTTATTTTTTTTTCTCGTTTTTTGTTGAATTAAAATGCTTGATTTCTATGAAAATATTCAAACTGTAAAAAATCAAGAATACTAATATAAAAGCATATTTTTCAATTTCCAAGAAAATTAGAGTTAATATTACGGCAAATAATAAAAATAAGATACGAACTCCCATACCGCCCAAATTAATTATCATATATACTTGATTGGATTTGGATTTTGAAAAATTATAAAACACCAAAACAAGAAAAAGATTAATCATATTCAAGAATAAAGCAAGAAATACGGAGAGTTCGGTCTGCAAACTTATAACGTCGAATAATCGCAAAACATACGCCAGTAAGTAGGGAGGGAAAAAAATATAAATAATTGTTTTAAGAACTTCTCTCATCTTTTTCTTTCTTATTTAAGTTTAATACGGATTTGATAAAATTGTACACTCCGGCAAACCCGCCAAAGAGTGATAATAATATTGTAAGAAGCGGAAACAACCGGAATTTTTCATCCAACCATTTACCGAGAAAAAACATTAATACCATTGTTGCCGCAAGCTGTGTTCCCAAACCGAGATAGGGTCCAACCTCGCGGAATGTTTTTTGTAAACTTTCGTTATTCGGTTTCTTGTTCGTATTCGGGTTTATTATTTTCTTCACCTTCTTTATTCATATTGCTTTTGCCGATAAAAGCCGCACCTTCGTTAATTACAAGTATTTTTGCGGAAATATCCCCTTCAACACTCGCATTTGCTTCAAGTATAAGTTTTTCCAAAGCAATCATTGTTCCTTTTACCTTACCGTTGCACGTAATATTTTGTGCGTGTAACAATCCGTTGGATATACTGTTATCGCCAAGAGTAAGGTTGCCGTCTATTTTTAACTCACCATCAAATTCCCCGTCTAAACGAAGACTGCCTGTGCCGGCAAGTTTGCCTTCGAATTTAATTCCATTACTTAAAATGCTAATGTCTTGCTCACTGTTTTTTGCCATGGTTTCTCCGTTAGTTTATTAACAATGTTTTGGGATTAATAGGTTTTGAATTTTTCCATAATTCAAAATGCAAATGTGCATTTGTTGTATTTGTTCCTGTATTTCCGCTTAAGGCAATTACTTCTCCTCGAGCAACATCTTCGCGAACTGTTTTTAAAATTTCCGAGCAATGTTTAAAAACAGAGAGATAATTTTGAGGATGTTGAATAATAATTACATTACCGTTATCTGTTGTGTATCCGGCAAAAATAATTATTCCCGCCGCAGGAGCTAATACGGGAGTACCCTCTTTTACTAAATAGTCCACTCCAAAATGTCCTTTTTCAGGATTAAATTCATTTCCTATTATTGCCTTTACGGGGGCAATAAAATAAACAGAATCGGAATTTGAATTAAAAATTTTTTGTAGTAGATTTTCAAAAGCAAAAAGGATTGCCCCCTCACCGGGGAGTCTGTTCCCTTTTGTTTTTCTGAGAGAATCGTAAATAGCGGCGGTGGAATCTACCAGTGTATCTGTTTCCGCAAGTTCTATTGCATATTTTAATCTTCTATCCAGTTTCGAAATTCTATTAAGTTCTTTAGTAAGCAAAAGAACTTCTTGTTCCAGTTCCGCTATCCGTTCCGTTTGTGTTGTAATTTTATCGTTCTCTAAAAACATTACTATTTTATTTAAAGGAGTAAATGCAAAAAGAAGCGATAATACAATAATAAGTGTAATTAATAAAAGAATAAAATAACCGATTAAACTAAGAAGTTTAATTTTATATCTTTTGGTTTCCAACGTAGGAAAGTTGGGGGTGATGTAAACAGAAGATTTTTTTATGTTTTTTAACCTTAACAAAATAATTTCCTAAAAATTAATATTTCCAGATATTATGCATCCAAAGCCACTGTTCCGGATGTTCCCTTATTACCGCTTCAAGTTTACTAATGTAACGTTGATTAAGTTCTTTTATTTGTTCTTCCAATGTTCCTGTTAAATTATCGTAATTAATTTCATCAATATCAATCCGGAATTTTCCGTTAGGAAGACGAAGACTAAAAACAAGAACCGTGGGTACTTTATTTTTTATTCCGAGAGCTGCAAAACCTTTAAAGGTAGTGGTAGGTTGATTAAAAAAATTAACAATTACCCCGTCTTCTTTTTTACCGCGCTGGTCGCCTACAATTCCGATTACCCCGCCATTAATAAGGGTTTTATACAATGCTCTAATTGAAATACCCAAAGGGACTTCTTTATTACCAAATTTTTCGCGTACCTCCGACATCCATTTTGCAACCAATTTATTCCGTTGCGGTTTAACCAAAACATCAATTTGCTTATTTAACGCCAACCCCATAAATAGTGCACCAAGTTCCCAATTGCCGAAGTGTGCGGTAAGTAAAATAGTTCCGTTTCCGGCATTTACTTTTTCCAACGCTAATTCTAAATTATTAACATCAACCAATTCCGTTATTTCTTTTGCACTCATTTTACGGAATGCCATTATTTCCATAAAGGTAATGCCGATACTTACATAATTTTCGAACGCAATTTTTTTAATTTCTTGCTCGGACTTTTCAGGGAAAGCCTTTTTCAGATTGGAAATTACCACATCTTTTCTGATAGGAATAAGATAAAAAAAGACAAAGGAGAAGAGCCTTGCAAATTTATGAATTCTATTAAATCCAATTATGTGAACAATTTTCGTAAAAAATTTCCAGAGAAAAAATTCTATTTTATTTTTATCCAACATCAAATTATTCAACGGTTATTCTGCGTCGCCAGTTATTATCGCGTAATTCTCCGCGTTTTGTGGAATGTAACAACTCGTAATTATTATATCCGGTAAGGTCTCCGAAAATAAATTCAACACCTCCTTCAATACTAAAATAATGCCATATTTCATACGGCTTCATATTGTATTCACTCGGATAGCTATCAACCTCGTCAGGTTCTCCGTACTCTAAATAAACGCGACCTCTATCCGTTTTAACGCCGCGTCTTGTAAAGGTTCTGTATCTTTGTTCAACAAATTTAACACGTTCCAAATATTCTTCTTTAAATTCGTTTTGAGGTGTTTCGGGAATTTGATCTCTTTTTTTCCAAAAATCATACAAAAATTTTCTTTTTGCTTCAACCGTAGTTAATTTGTTATATGCATCTTCGTCCCCTTTTAGAGCAAGAGGCAAAGAAACTTCAAAAAGGTTATCACATTCTTCTTCACTTAAAATACCAAATTCGCTACTTTTAACATCCAAATTTTTTGTATCTGCCATGGGTGTTTTTTTAACGGAAGGATTAATAAGATAAAGCCGTTTTAAGGAGGAAACACCTATATTTAATGAATCTTCAATAATACTTAAAGATAACAGATATTCACCGGTAGGATATTTTTTCATATTTATTACACCGGCTTCCACAATGGAATTGTTGTTTTTTACCAAAGGTTTCTTTTTTATATAAAGAACGTTTCCGTAAGCATCGCTTAATTGTTTTGTTAAAAAAAGTGATTTTTCTTTTAGTTGCGGTATATTCAAGTTATATAATTCCGCATAGTAAAAAAGAACCGGCATATTTTCCGCATAAACATTTATCGGATTCGGTATTACTTCCAAAGTGTTTTTGTAAAAAATGGATTCGGTATTTTTACTGTCGGAAATTATTTTTGAAGCAAGTTGAATATCACTTATTGCAAATCTATCCGTAGGAAATCCTTTTATTTGTATTGTTTCCGAATATTCCAATCTATTTTGTTTATTTGCAAAATCCGTAGCGGAAATTGTAAGTTTGTAAATCCCGTTGTTTAATATAAACCCTACATTCCCCAAAAGATTTTTTCCTATGTAAGAGGAGTCATGTTCCGATTTTAATTCAGTTTGTGTAATATATCTTTTATTAACAAGAGTATCTCCGGCTAATGAATCAACAATCTGAATATCCAAATAAGCTCCTACGTAATATTTATTATCATTCCGATATTTTGTTAAATTGGTTTGATTTAACGAATAATAAATTTCAAGATACGTTTTAACGGAATCGAACTGAAAACGGGCATAATCAAATTCAAATCCTATTTTTTCTTGTGCAAAAACCGATATATTCAGTAAAAACAAGAATAAAAACAACTTTTTCATATTTCCTCAAAAGATATGTTACAATACTTAAAATTAAGAATATATCTAAACTTTAACAATTATCCGCATTAAACCTTTAAAAATAGTAACAAAACAAGCGATATTTTATCGCTTTGTAAACACATGTTTAAACTTGCCGAAATTTTATTGTCGAACAAAAAAAATTACTTTTGCAGAAACGGTATTTTTTCCGTTATTAAATTTTACCGTAATATTGTTTCCGCAGGGTTTACGAATGCTTGTTTAAACTTATTTTTCCAAAAGGGAAATAATATAAATAAAAAAACCTAAGCCCTCCGTTGAAGACTTAGGTTTTATATGATAAATTTGATTTATATTAAATACCGATACCTAATGTTATAAAATGAGTATCTCTCATATATTCGGCAGGTAAGTAAGTATAATCAAACCTTAAATCAACACCAACGTTGTATTTAATACCAACACCAAGTGCATATTTGAACAATACATCGGAAGATTCATATTCTTCCGTATGGTTATAACCAACTCTTGCAAACAAGAAATCGTCAAATCCATATTCCAAACCGAATTTATATTGTTCGGGATAGAAATTGTTATTGGTATAAACACCGGAAAGTTGAATTACATTGGCATCTCCGAATTTAACTTCGTAACCTAATGCAATATCAAATGACGTTGGTAATGCAAAAGAAGCGGCATCTACTTTGTAGAATTGTTCGCCTCTTCTTTGGTCTGTATTAGTTGCTTGCAACCATAGTCCCGAACCGTCAAATTTCATATCGGCACCAAAGTTTTTTAATGCAACAGCCATATCCAAACCTTCAATACCGCCCAAGTCGGCATAAGTAACACCGAAATCAAATGCAAAACCGCTTGCAGAAACCAAATCCAAAGTTTCTGAAACGTAGTTGATGTTAAAACCAACAGAGATTTGATCGGTAATTTCTTTTGACCAGTTGGCACCCAACACAATGTGTTGAGGTTCGTAAGTTTGGCCTGTTCCGTCAGGATTTTGAACAGTAGTTTTAAGAATTTTGCCGACATCTAAAGATTTTACACTGACTCCAATGGAACCAAAGCTACCTGCTTTAACAGCTACTGCAGCATAAATAACATTGATATCAGCAATATAAGTCATATGTGAAGCCAAAATATCAACCCCGTTTTGGGCTCTGGCAACATTCGCAGGATTCCAGAACATTGCGTCTGCACCCATAGAATTTGTAACTGTTGAATTACCCATTGCCACTCCTCTGGCACCTACAGGAATTTGTAGCTCTGTTGCCCCTGCAGTACCAATTCTTGTGGATTGTGCCACAAGAACTTGAGTAGCGATGAAAACCAACATGAATATCAATAAATTTATTTTTTTCATTTTTTACTCCTTATTAAAATTAAACACTAAAATCTGTCTAGAATTTGTGTTTCTTGAATTATTGATACCTTAAGTACCTTTGTTCCATAATCTGTGTCAATGTAAACAATGTAAAGACCGCTGGCTACAGGAAGATCCGATTCGTTTTGCAAATTCCATTTTGCAAACTGAGAATTATCATCCTTTTTAACAGTCTTAACTAATTGACCAGCTAAATTAAATACGCGGATAGTTGCTTTTTTAGGTAAATGATTAAAAGTAACATATCGTTGGTATTTGTTAATTTCATTAGGATTAACTCCATAATAAGGATTCGGAAATACATTGATTTTTTCAATGTCTTCCTTTATTCTGTTTTCATCAAATCCCGATGCAGGAACAGTAAATTCGTATTTATCCGCAGGAGTAATTACGTTTGTGGCAATAATATCAAGGGTAAATTCTCCTTCGAGATATTTATGAGAACCTCTGTTTTTCGGCCAAATTGCATAAAGAACATCCGACATTGGTCCGAAATTTGCATTATCGTAATCTGCTGCTTGGTTGTAATCGGAATTCATAATAAACAAATATTCCCTGGCACCATATGAAGCAAATTGAGCACCGTCCCAACCCATATCGAACAGGTTGTTGGCAGCAGGACCACCACTAGACGAGAAATCATTCTCAACCATACAAATATTCAATCTGCGTTTAGGAGTTGCTTCAACATCAAAAGCGGCAAACGGAATATCACCAATGCCTTCGTAAGCATATTTATTATCTCTACGGTAAATTGCACCTTTAGACCATCTATCAGGATTTTCGGCCATACTTTTTTGTGCAAGAACGGTAGCGGTTTCATCGCTTCTATCGGTAACACCAGCCCATTCCAATCGTACGTTCATAAATTGCGTACCATCGGTAATTGTACTACCAAAGAAGTTGAAGCCCATATCCATACCGCCGAAGAGCCAACCGCCGCCCCAGTTTACACCGGAGATCCATCTCGGACCGTCATAATCCCAATCCGCAATACCGGCAGGAGGACCTTGAACTATAATTGAAAATCCGTCAACAACCGGAGGTAAAACTTTACCTTCATCATCTGCCACATAAAATGTATCCGTTCTTACCAAAGTACCGTCTTCGGTTTTAAGATCCCAAAGAGTTTTTCCGTAAGTAGCGGAATTAGTATCTGTATCGTTTCGGAAAGAAATTGTATATTTCTTACCCGTTAAGTCTTTAGGGTTAACAATGTTAACTTTAACAATACCATCACTGGCGCCTTCTACATGTTCAACCTTAACGGCTTCACCCATTTCACCGTTAATTTCCCATCCGGGACGGTTATTTTCGGGAATCACTTCCAAAATAACGGGAGCGGATTCCAATAATACGGGAACAATCGTAAGGTCGTTAGGATTTAAGGCATAAGCAGTAACGGCAAAGTAATAAGGAGTACCGTTATATAGCGGTTTACCCGATTTAAATAAATCTTCTTTAAGAGAAATTTCTCGTTTAATACCGGAATCGGAACCGGATTTTTGTAACTTCATTAATACGGCACCGGCATCTGCGTCAAATTCCGGTCCGAATACTTTACCGACACCATCTTTAATATCGTAAGTAGCAACTACTTTAGCATCATTAAATGAAGCATATTTAGACGGGAATTGGTAAACAACATATCCTTGGAATTCATATCCGTTAGCGCTGTAATCTTCGATAGCAGGATTAGCATCCCATTGCAATAATACATTTTGATCCATCTCGGTAACTTTTACATTAGGAGCAGGAACCGGAGGCGGAACTTGGAAGAAGTTATCATAAGTGGTTTGTGCAACCAAATCATAATATTTTAATAATTGAATAGCACCTAATCTATCAACGACACCAAATGCTCCGGCAGCAATTTCCGCAACAACAACTTCTTGTGTATCTCCGGGAGCCATTGTGAAAGGACCGGCAACCATACCTTGACGTCTATCTCCAGGTGGATGAAGCAAACCGTCAACCCAACCAGAACCGGTAATAGGATCACCGGCTAAAGTAAATTTAGTAGCTTCTCCGGTAATAGGATCGGTAAAATCTGCACCGGTAGTTGTAATTTTTCCACGGAATAAGTTGTGGAATTGAAGTGTACCGTTTGCATAATCGCCTAATCTCGGATCTCTGTAAACAGGATCACCATTAATAAAGAAATAGTGAACGCTCATAGGTAGGTTTTTAAACCCTTTACGTTTTTCTCCTTTAAAAATAGCTTCGTCCGTAGCTTCACCAGGAACAATCGGGCCTTGGAAAAAGTCGAAACCGACAGCAGGAGGTGTTGCGCCGTAAACAGCATCGGTAGCATTACCGTTGTAAGTGTACATCAAAGATAACGGCACATCGCAACCGGAAAAGTCATCGCCGGCATCACCGTCATCAGGGTCGGCCCACATAGAAACGAACATTGAGTCGAATACGTCAACACTTTTGTTGATAATCAAATATTTTCTGAAAATCATATTACCAAGTGCATTGGTTTGATTGTATGCCCAGAAAGTTGCTTGCATTTCAACTCCCATAGGATTTGAACCGTAAAGGGATTGACATGTTGCGGCATCCAAATCGTTGGCAACATACCAAATTGTTTGGTCGGCACCGGGAACGCCGGGAATATCTTTGGCAGGATCGTAAGCGCCGTCGCCGTCAACATCTTCGTACGGAGCACCGTATTGTGCAGGCCATTCGTTCCAGTCTTTTTCGTACTGGGCATAAACTTCACTTTCGGTTCCTTCGCCGTCGTTAACTTCAGAACTAAAATCGGCATTAGGATCTTTATAGTCTTTTCTAACTCTGTAAATTCTAACATGTTCTAAATTAGGGTCTTCAGGGGTTGCGCTTGCACCGGTACCGATAATTCGACCGGGAAGTAACCCTTGAGCATATGTAGAACCGCCAACTCTTTTTTCTCCGTTGACAGTAGCACCCCAAACAAAACCGGATTCGTAAACTGCAGCTTTATTACTACCCTTAGGGAAAATAAAACCGGAGTTGCCGTCAGGTCTAATGTCGGAATCCCCATTATTATATATCCAAGTAGATATATTATTAATATTAAGGTGAGTTCTTGAAGGCGAACCCATAATATTTTCTTGTCCTTTTACTTTTGCTAATTTGCTTCCTTTTTGCCCTTCACTAAAAACATTACTTGAAGTAGCAAAGAGTAGAACCAAAACAGCGAAAAGTATTTTCATGATTCTAGGATTCATATATCTAAACTCCTATTTTAAGTTTAATAAAATTCATTAATATTCTAATCTAAGACCAAGTAATATTTGTCTTGCATTTGAATAGAAACCATTGTAATCAATTTCCAAAGATCGATAAATATCTTTATAAATCGGGCCATATGTTTCCAATAATTTACCGCCAAGTTCAGGATCAGACAAATAACCGTCGTCATCGGCCGCACCTGTTCTTGAGTAAACATCTTCAACATTTCTGGCATCAAATAAGTTTAATACTCTCAAGTTAATATTAAGAGCCAATTTATCCCATAATTTGAAAGTTTTATCAATCTTCATATCAACGTTAAAGACTGAAGGAGTAAGGGAAGCATTTAACGGTTCAATCGGTTGACGGAAACGACTATCACTTTCCATATTAGCACCGCCGACACCTCTGGTGAACGGATGACCGTTATTATAATAACCTAAGAATGAAATACCTGAATTTTGTAAGAATCCTCCATCATTATCAGCAAATCTGTAATCAACAAAGAAAGAAACTTGAATCGGATTTGTGTAAGTTAATGGAGAAACATTGTTTGGTCTGTAAACAGTTACACCATCAAGAGGTGCACCAACAATACCGGCATTGGAATTAGGATAAGAACCGGTACCGCGTCCGTCTTGATATGTAAATGAAAGATTACCGCTTATTCTTTTAAATCTTCGCATATTCAATACAACTTCAACACCTTTTGTTGTTGAAAAGTCACCATTGGTTTTAGTATTGTAAGATTTATATGGAGAATTAGGATCAGTATCTTGAATATCAAAGAAGATTTGTCCGGTAATATCATCATAATAACCGGTAACATCAACAGCCATAAAGCTTGTTAGTTGTTGTCTGAAACCAACTTCGTAGTGAGTTTTTTTGATTGGTTCCAAATCCGCACCTACAGGGCTTGAGAAGAAATAACTTTGTCCCATTTCGTATGCAAATCTGTTCCAACCAGTATATGCCTGATTTAATGAAGGCATTTGAACATATTTACCAAAACCGGCATGGAAAACGGTCATATCTGTTACAGGGAATGCGGCACTGATTCTTGGGCTGAAAATGTCGTATGTAGGAACATCAACTAATCCCTTTTCATTAAATTTTCCGTCATTCCAAACTTGACCGATAAATAATTCGGGTTTGGTTTTATCTTTTAACATCTTATTGTCCATATCGAAGTGATCGTAACGGAGACCGATGTTTAAGATTAAATGATTTAACTCAATTTTATCTTGAACATAAAATGCCATTTCAAGTGGTTTGTGAGGAGCATAAAGTCCGTTATCTACTTTATTACCAAGTTCGTCATAACCGTAGTTATTAACACCGGCGGTATAAAGGATACTTTTTCTGATGGAATCGGCTTGAGCACCGCTTACATTACCACCTAATTTTTTTACGGCTTGATGGTATTTGTAAGCATATCCGTTTTGTCCGCCCACACTCCAATTTCTGATTGTATGTTGCCTGTAATCAATACCGGCTTTAATGTTATGGTGTTTATTAGGAATCCATGTAAAATCCAAACGACCGGTAAAGCTTTGATAATCGGTTTTTCTGTAATTTGCAGCAACTCTACCGTCCGGAGCAAAATTCCAACCATAAATATTTTTACTTATAGGTGTCAAATATCTTGTGTCTTCAGGAGTTAACGAAGACCACAATGCTTTTTCTTTTTCTGTTCTTACCCAATGAACACCGGCATTTGCGTTTGCAACACTATCGCCGTATGCCCAGAAATTATCTCCTAAATAAGGGTCGGTAACTTCATTGTTTCTGAATGAATAACCAGCGGTAACTTTATAGAAAAGTTTATCGCTTAAAACGTGAGACATATTTAAACTGAATGCTCCGTTTGCCCAATCGTTTTCAGAGAATCTGGAATTGGCAAGGTCAAAAACAGAAGCACCGCCAACGTCGCTGGCTCCGGAAGTATAAGTACCGCCTAAACGAAGACGAACAGGGCTAAGGTCTATTGTAACCGTACCGGAATGGATGTAAGCTTCTCTTTTTTGATTTTTTCTAACGCCTTTAGGATAAACCAAATTTAACGAATCGTTGTTATACGGGTGGTCAGGATCGGATTCGTATCCGGTAAATCCGTAATCAAACCCAGGATAACCTCTTTTTGCGGCAGAACGATCGAATTGATAGTTAAAGTTATAAAACGCTTTAACTTTTTGGGAGAAAACCGGACCGCTTAAAGTTAAACTGCTTTCGTTTTTACCATACCAATAAGCACCTAAAGTTGTACCTGTTTGATTGTAAAAATCATCCTTGCTTTGGAAACCGATATTATCGGTAATATACTCAAAACTTGCATGAAATTTGTTTCCGCCGGAACGTAACTGGGTACGAATGATACCGGCATTTGAACCGCCGTATTCGGCTGTAAAGCCGCCGGCTTCAACTTGAACTTCTTCTACGGCATCGTTACCAAGGGTAACAGCTCTGCCGCCAGAAATAGGGTTAACCACCGAAACACCTTCCAAATAGTAACCAACTTCATCGGTTCTACCACCGCGGATGTGAATTTCGCCGTTATAATTAACAACACCGGGTTGAATGGAAACTATTCCTGTAACTCCTCTGATAGGTAAGTTATCAATTTGTTCCGCATCAACAGTTCTAATTGAACTTGTTGCATCTTTTTTAATAAGGTCTTTTTTTGCAACAATAGTAACTGTTTCGGTAGAAATATCAGTACTGGAAAGTTTAAAGTTAATATCTGTTGTTAAACCTCCGGTTACTCGCACATTACTAGTAATAGTTGTTTGATAGCCAAGAAATGAGGCTTTCAATTCGTACACACCGGCATCGATGTTTCTTATTACATATTTACCATTAACATCGGTAGCAGCACCAAGACTTGTACCAACGATAATTACGTTTGCACCAATTAATGGCTCACCGGTTTGAGCATCTGTTACTGTTCCCATTATTCTACCGTCACTTTGTGCGAAAGTGAGGATAGGTAGAAAAACAAGTAACATTAAAAAAGTAAGAATTCTACTTTTCATATCTTCTCCTAAGTAGTTTAAGATTTTTTTTGAAAATAATTAATTAGTAGTTTGAAATACATAAAATTGGTTTCCTCCTCCGTTTAGGTTAATAAATAAGTGTTTTTGTTTGTTTTAAAAATTTATGGAACTTTTTGGATTTTAAATCGTCTATGTAATAGTTATCTGACAATGAAATGCTTATTATTAATGTGTGTGATATTAGTAATGCTTTCAAGTTCAAGTTATCTCAATATTATTGTACAATTACTATAACAATGCTAAAATAGTGTATTTGTATTTATATGTCAAGTATTAGAATATTTACAAATACTGTTTTACTTTATACTTATAAAATAAAGATATAAATTAAAATAAAAAAGAACGGATGCCGTGTTAATAACAACATCCGTTTTATTTTAAAGAAATGCTTCCAATCTTTCTTTGAATACGGATTTAGGTAAAGCCCCGATTATTGTATCTACAACTTCACCATTTTTAACTATTAATACCGTGGGGATTGATCTGACACCATATTTAATGGCTGTTTGTTGGTTTGAATCTACGTCCAACTTACCTACTTTGGCTCTGCCTTCGTATGTTTCGGCAAATTCTTCGATAATCGGTGCAATCATTCTGCACGGGGCACACCAAACCGCCCAAAAATCTATTATTACAGGTAAATCCGATTTTATAACTTCTTCCTCGAAATTTGCATCTGTAAATTCAAGTGGTTTCATATTTTTCTCCGTTTTAATTTATTCAAAATTTTACAATAGTAATTCTCGGTTTAGGAAACGAACCGTTAAAATTCAATTTGCTTATTCAAACGGCTTGCAAATAACTTCTCCGGTATAGTTTACAATATATTCGCCACCGTCAACTTGTATTACGTTACCAGAAATCCAATCTGCTTTGGAATCTGTTAGCATTACAATTGTTTTTGCAACATCAAGGGCGGTAGTTAATCTTCCACCGGGGTTTTTGGCTTTTGCCGCTTCCATCATCTTTTCGTTGCCCGGAATTTTTTTTAACGCCGGCGTTTCGGTAACACCTGCCATTATAGCATTTGCCGTAACTCCCATAAAACCAAGTTCAACAGCCAACTGACGTATGTGAGCTTCCAATGCCGCTTTTGCCGCAGCAACAACACCGTAAGAGGGGAATACTGTTTGCGAGCCGGCACTTGTAAGAGCAAATATTCTCGCTTTTTTTGCAAGTAAATCCCGTTGTACCAGCCCTTGTGTCCAATAAACAAGTGAATTTGCCATTACATCAAATGTCATTTCCATTTGTGCTTTTGTAACACAGTTTGCCGGGTCTTTAGCAATAAAAGGTTTTAATGTTCCAAAAGCCAACGAGTGGATCAATACATTAATTTTAGGATGTTCTTTTGAAGTAAACCTTTCCTTTATTTCATCTAAGGTATCGTTCCGTTTTAGTTGGTCTGCAGCATTCATATTAAAGAAAATCGCTTTTTGTCCGGTTTTTTCTATTTTCTTTATAATTGCTTTTACATTCGGCATCGTAATTTGTCTATCCAAATGGATACCTATAATATTGAAACCCGCCTTTGCAAGCTCTACGGCAGATGCACCGCCAAATCCGCTTGAAGAACCGAGAACCAAAGCCCATTTCTGAGTCATATCATTCCTTATTATTTTTAAAATTGAGTTGCAAATTTACAAAAATAGCTCGGCTTAATCAATTATGCTAAGTACGAAGTTGAATACTTCTTTCTCCCAAAATATTTTCCAATTCGTCAATTAATTTATCTGATATTTTGGCTTTTATATTCAAATAAAAATTTCTCTTTTTACCGTTAGCCGAAACACTGACATAAACCGGCATATCTCCGTAATGTTTTTCCAATATTTTTTTTATCTCTGTAATCGTATCGGAATTATGTACATCTTCTTTAATAAACAATACAATTTTTTTAGCCAGTTTTGTTTTTGCTTCGTTTAACGGGTAAGCCTCGTTTGCATGAATTTTTATGGTGTCGCCCGTACTTTCCAATTTGCCTTTAACCAGTACTGTTGCTTCTTGCGAAAGACATTTACCGTATTCGGTAAAACTTTTGGAAAACATTAAACATTCGCATGAGCCTGAAAAGTCATCAATTTTAAAAAAGGCCATTTCTCTTCCGGAACGATCAATTTTTGTTCTGAATTCCGTTACAACTCCCACGGCAACAACAAATTCTTTCTCCTCAAAGGTTTCCGGTTCGCCGAGATGCACCGAAGCAAAAGATTTATATTCCATTTCGTACTTACTTAACGGATGATCCGAAAGATAAAAATTGAGCACCTCTCTCTCCCTTGCCAACCGTACTTCCGCAGGCCACATTTCAATTGCAGGAAGTTCAGGCTCGTTAATTTCAATTACGGATTCGTCATCTCCGAAAAGCCCGCCGCTCATAGATTCTTTTGCACTTTGGTATTTTGCCCCGTAATTAAGAGCATCTTCAATTACGGCAAAATTTTGTGCTCTGCTTCCCTTTAACTTATCCAAACCGCCGGCAAGTACCAGCCCTTCAAGCACACGTTTATTTATAATTCGGGTATCCACATTGGCACATAAATCGTAAATGGATTTAAAATCACGGCCTAATTGTTCGCGAGATTTTTTCAAAACTTCAATTGCAGGTGCACCCACATTTTTAATCGCTTTCATTCCGAAAATAATTTTGTTTCCGTCAACATTAAAATCAACAGACGGCTTATTCACATCCGGCGGAAGGACTTCCACTTTTAATTTTCTGCATTCTTCCAACAACATCGATACTTTTTCGGAATTCCCGAATTCGTGTGTAAGGTTCGAAGCAAGAAACTCGGGTAAAAAATGGGCTTTGATATATGCGGTTTGATAAGCCACATAACTGTAAGCAACGGCATGACTTTTATTGAAACCGTAGTTTGCAAATTTATCTATGTTATCAAAAATTTCGGTGGCAATTTTTTCGGAAATATTGTTGGTTACTTTTGCACCTTCAATAAATTTTTTCCGTTGCTCTTTCATTGCCGCAAGGTCTTTTTTACCCATTGCACGGCGTAGTATATCGGCTTCGGCTAAACTCATTCCGGCAACCTGATTGGCAATTTTTATTACTTGTTCCTGATAAACTATAATACCGTAGGTTTCTTTTAAGATCGGCTCAAGAATTTTATGAGGATATTTCACTTCCTCTTTACCGTGTTTTCGTTTGATAAACGAACCAATAAATTCCATAGGGCCCGGGCGATATAGTGCATTCATTGCGGAAAGGTCTTTGATGCTTTCCGGTTTAAGATTTTTAAGATGTTCCCTCATTGCTCCGGATTCAAATTGAAAAACCGCGGTTGTTTGTCCTTTTGCAAAAAGTTCAAATGTTTTTTTATCATCAACAGGAATATCATCGGGAGAAAGTTTTATTCCTCTATTTTGTTCCACCAATTTAAGGGCATCTCTTATAATGGAAAGCGTTCGCAATCCGAGAAAATCCATTTTAAGCAACCCTGCACTGGCTTCCAATTCCTTCATGTTAAATTGAGTTACCAAATCTTTAGAAGCCCCGGCATAAGCTAACGCAACATAATCGCTAACCGGACCGGGCGCTATTACAACTCCGGCAGCATGCTTGGAGTTATTTCTGTTCATTCCTTCAAGTACTTTGGCATACTTTATTAAATCTTGTATTTGTGGGTCTTTCGATTCTTTTATTTTTTTTAATTCCGCCACTTCGTTCAAAGCCTTTTCTATGGAATAAACCTTCCCGAACTTTGAAGGGATGTGTTTGGTAATATCGGCAACAGTAGAAATTGGAATTTTCAAAACACGTGCAACATCTTTTAATACCGCTTTTGAGGAGAGCCGGTTAAACGTAACTATTTGACAAACAGAATCTTCACCGTACTTTTGTTTTACATATTCTATTACTTCTCCCCGCTGGTCATCGGCAAAATCGATATCAATATCGGGCATGGATTGGCGCGCGGGGTTTAAGAAACGTTCAAAGAGCAAATCATAATCGAGCGGATTAACATTGGTTATTCGCAATGCATAAGCCACCAAACTGCCGGCGGCACTGCCTCTGCCCGGACCGACAGGCACTCCCATATCTTTTGCGGCATTAATAAAATCCTGTGTAATTAAAAAGTATCCCGGAAATCCCATATCGTTAATTACTTTTATTTCGTAATTAAATCTATCCCAAACTTCTTGCGGAATTTCTTTTCCGGCATAGCGTTTTTTGAGTCCTTCGCGAGCAAGTATCTCCAAATACTCCGATAAATTTTTTGCTTCCGATTTTTTGGGAATCGGGAATTCCGGGAAATGTAACCCCCCGAATTTTATATCGTCCTCAATTTTATCGGCTATTTCAAGGGTATTGGCAATTGCATCGGGAAAAGCGGAAAAAAGTTGTTTCATCTCCTCGCCGGATTTGAAGTAAATTTGGTCCGTTCTGTAACGCAATTCCTTATAATCTTTCTCTCCGGTCTTGTCCGACAAAAGAAGAAGTATATTATGGGCAATTGCATGTTCTTTTTTTATGTAGTGAATATCGTTCGTTGCAACTAATTTTATTCCCAAGTCCTCGGCAAGATTAGGAATTTGGTCGCGAAAGACTTCATCTCCTTCCATTCCGTGTTCTTGAATTTCAAGATAAAAATCATCACCGAAAAGTTCTTTAAATTGCAAAGCAATCTCTCTAGCTTTATCCGGGTTTCCTTCTCGGAACGGTGCGGCAACAATACCGCCAATACAAGCCGAGGTTGCAATTAATCCTTCTTTATATTTTGCCAAAATTTCCATATCTATTCTGGGCTTGTAATAAAATCCCTCGGTAAAACCAAGCGAAACCAATTTGGTTAGATTTTTATAACCTATGTTATTTTTTGCCAATAAAATTAAATGTCTGTAATGCTTGGATTTTTTTCTGCCCGTTTCCGCTTCCCCTCTGGAAAAACGTGACCCTTCGCGAACAATATAAACTTCGGAACCCAATATAGGTTTAATACCGGCTTTCTTCGCCTTTTTGTAAAACTCCGAAACCCCGTACATAACCCCGTGATCGGTAAGTGCAAGTGCATGTTGATTATTTTCAACAGCAGCATTTATAAGTGTATCAACAGTGCAAGCGGCATCTTGCAAACTGTAGTGCGTATGATTATGTAAATGGACAAAATCACTCATGGCAACTCATCCTTAAAATTAATTCCAAATTATTATTTTTCTCCTGTATGGCCAAAACCACCTTCACCTCTTTTGCTTTCGGAAAGTTCGTTTGTTTCTATAATTTTTGCGGAGTAATATTTTGTTAAAACAAGCTGTGCTATTCTATCGCCGCGTTTAATAACAAAATCTTTGTCGGAAAAATTATTCATTATTATACCTACTTCCCCTCTGTAGTCGGAATCGATTGTACCGGGTGAATTGAGTAATCCGATGCCGTGCTTTAATGCCAATCCGCTGCGGGGTCTTACCTGTATTTCGTATCCTGCGGGAATCTCCATTTTCAAATTTGTGGGAATTAATTTCACTTCGCCGCTCTTGATAACAATTTCGGTTTCAACGGCAGCACGTATATCCATTCCGGCACTTCCTTCGGTTGCATAATGCGGTAAGGGGATATCGTTAAAGTCATTAGAAACTCTTTTAATTTTTAATTCTATTTTGTTCATATCACTACTAATTTTTTGAAAATTTCAGCATCATTTTTATTTCATTTTTACTTACAACCCGTAATAATAAAAGGGATAAAACATATCCCGTAAAAAGGAGCAATTTAATTATAAGCGTCATATTATCGCACAAATAAATTAATATAGAGGCAATTGTAATTATTAAAAAAACTTTTACAATTTTGAAATACTCATAATTTATTTTATAAAATTTTTGCGATACGATGAAAAGCCCTGTTGCCATAACCATATAACTGGCAAGTGTGGCAATGGCCGCACCCATTATTCCATAAACGGGTATCAATAAAAAATTAACAACAACATTTGTTAAGGCTCCGGCAATTGTAACAACGGGAAAATATTTTGTCTTCTCTTCTATATAAATTCCGGCTGTAAAATTCATATATAATCCGTTAAAAAGATATGCCAATAAAACAACGGGAACAATGGAAAGTCCCTCCAAAAAATTACGTCCTAAAAGAGTTCTTCCGAAAATTTCGATGGTAACAAAATCTTTAATAAAAAGGGAAAGGAAAATCCAAATAACCGAGGTTGCAATAAGAAAAAGAGTAAAAACTTTGGCAAAAAGTTCTTTTGCATTTTCCTCTTTTGCGTTGCGTAAAAAGAAGGGTTGCCATGCATAATTAAACATTTGAACAAAAAGCATCATAAAAACGCCCAACTTGTAATTAGCCCTGTATAAACCGAGTGTTGCCGTATCAGTCAGTTTTTCCACAATAGGAACATCAATTACCTGAACCATCATTGATGCAAATGCGGCAGCAAGATAAGGAATTCCGAATTGTAACATTTTTTTTAAAACCGTAAAGTTTATGTGCAATTCCAATTTTTGCATTATTTCCGGTAATAAAACAATAAACGAAAAAGCCGAAGCTGCAAGGTTACTAATAAAAATTCCCTCGATACCAAAATCGTAAACCAAAATTAAAATTAAGTTAAGTGTTAAATTTATTACGATATTAGTGATTTTTATAAAAGCAAATTTTTTGGTTTTCCGTTCCAAACGCAGGCTGCCAAAGGGTATTAATGCCAACGTATCCAACAAAAGAATTAATATTACATATATTAATAAATGTGAATATTCTTTTGGAATACTCATGGTTTCGGTTATGGCGGGCAATAACAAATAAAAGATAAGGGAGAAAAAAAATGAAGTTACGGCAACAAACAAATATGGTGTTGAAAAGGTTGTTTTTTTTTCATCCCCCGAAGCAACGGAGGTATATTTCATAAATGCCGCATCCATCCCGTAAATGTATACAACATTTAAAAACGCGAGATAAGTATAAACCAATGTGTAAATCCCGAATTCTGTTCGGGTAAAAACATTTGTATAAATAGGAAACATGAAAAAGCCCAGGAACCTTCCTATCATTGTACTAACACCGTAAACTGCTGTATCTTTGGAAAGTTCTTTGAGTTTTTCTAACATTTTAATTGAATAATATTTTGTGGAAAATAACGGAGTGAAATTAAGAAAATAATATTTAGAATAAAAATTGACTTTAAATTATGAGATAATATTTACTATTAGAATTATGCCGTTTAACAACCACCGCTGTTAATTTCCATTGATAATTCTAATTTTACTTTAAATAAATTTGCAATTGTAATTTCAGTAAGTCCGATACCGGTTTACCACTAACTTTATTATTCCGTTATTGTTTAACGCTATTGATTAAACTTTCCAGTTTTTCAACATAAATTTTGGGAGGACGTGTCGGTCTTTTCGTATCCGCATTAATAAACATATGCGACGTATACCCCTCACAAATAAGTTTGCCCGTATCGTGATGTGTAATTTTATATTCGATATGAACCTTTGCCGAATAAGGGGGAGAGACGGTTGCCTTGATATCCAAAAGGTCATCGTAAACCGCAGGTTTAATATATTTCAAATGGGCTTCAATTAACGGAAGTTGGTAGCCGGCTTTTTCCACTTGACTGTATGGTAACCCAATATGCCGAAGAAATTCCGTCCTACCTACTTCAAAATATTCGAGATATTTACCGTTGTAAACAAATTCCATTTTGTCCGTATCGGCATATCTAACACGTATTGTGGTTGTATGCGATAGAATATTATTCCTCATAAACACCCATTGCGCCGAATTTTTCCAATCTGTTTTGTACAAGTTTTTCGGGTTTAATTTTAGAAAGAGCCGCAAGTTCTTCTTTAATTGCTTCTTTAAGAGTAAGTGCCATCAGTTTATGGTCTTTGTGGGCACCTCCCAAGGGTTCGGGAATAATTCTGTCAATAATTTTCAACTCGAGCAAATCTTCGGCTGTTAACTTAAGTGCTTCGGCTGCTTGTTCTTTGTATTCCCAGGTTCTCCAAAGTATCGACGAGCAAGACTCGGGGCTAATCACGGAATACCATGTGTTTTCGAGCATTAAAATTCTATCGCCAACACCGATACCAAGAGCTCCGCCGCTGGCACCTTCACCAATAATTACAACCACAACCGGAACTTTTAATCTGCTCATTTCCAATAAATTTTTTGCAATGGCTTCCGCTTGTCCGTTCTGTTCGGCTTCCAAACCCGGATAAGCTCCCGGTGTATCTATTAGTGTTATAATGGGCTTATTAAATTTTTCGGCCATTTTCATTAATCTTAGAGCTTTGCGGTATCCTTCGGGATTTGCCATACCAAAATTTCTGTAAACATTGGATTTTGTATCTCTTCCCTTTTGATGACCGATAATCATTACCTTTTGATCATCAAGTTTAGCAAAACCACCGATAATTGCTTTGTCATCTTTGTAAAGTCTGTCGCCGTGAAGTTCAATAAAATCGCTTGTCATCAAATAAATATAATCCAATGTGTACGGACGTTCCGGATGCCTTGCAAGTTGAACCCTTTGCCAACGGGTTAAATTACTAAACACGCTTTTTTTAAGGAGTACAACTTTTTCCTCCAGTTTTTTAATCTCTTCTTTTATATCGAGGTTTTCTTCAAGCTCTTTCATCTCTTCAATTTTTTTCTCAAGCTCAACAATAGGTTTTTCAAATTCCAATGCGTTGTTAACTGCCATGATTTCTCCAATCCTTTTAATTATCTTTTCCGAAAAACATTTTGCTAAAAGTTTTTCCCAG
>CAZTYP010000111.1:0-3805 GCA_964617555.1 uncultured Melioribacteraceae bacterium
TTTACGGCTTTATCTGTAGAAATCATAACAAAATTACGTACATTGAATTCAACGGCAAGTTCTATTAAATTTTTCGTTCCCCCTATGTTATTCGTAACAGCTTCGGAAGGATTTTTTTCCATTAAAGGTACATGCTTGTGCGCAGCGGCATGAAAAATTATATCCGGTCTGTACGACTCAAATATTTTTCTTAAGCGGTTTTTAAATCTAATATCGGCTATTTTACATGATAATTTTGTTTTGCGTTCTTTTGTCTGGTGATTAATTTGAATTTGTAATTCATTTTCTATCTGAAATATCGAATTTTCACCGTGTCCAACCAACATCAACTCAGACGGATTGGCTTCCAAAATTTGGCGGCACAATTCCGACCCGATTGAACCACCCGCTCCGGTTATTAATATTTTTTTACCGGAGAGGAATTCATTAACTTTTTCAATATCTGTTTTAATCGGCGCACGGCGTAGTAAATCCTCAATTTCAATCGGTCGGATTTTTTCAATCCCGATTTTACCGCTTAATATCTCGAAAATACCCGGAACGGTTAATGTTTCCGCACCCAATTTATGTGCTTCTTCAACTATCTTTCTGAGTTTTTTGCCCGGAGCGGTGGGCATTGCAATAATAATTTTAGGAATTTTGTACTTCCGTATTACAGCTGCCAAATCGTTCGTTGTGCCAATAACCGGTATTCCGCGAATCCGCATTTTATATTTTTCAGGGTCGTCGTCCAAAAAGGCCACCGGTATTAATCCCAAGTCGGAGTTTTTTTGCAACTCTTGTACAACCGTTGTTCCCGCCACTCCAGCGCCTACAATCAGAGCGTACTTACTGTCTTTCTTGTTGGCGTATCCTAATTCCTTTGCCCTTTCGAACAACCGTACACTGAATCTTACCGAACCGACGAAAAACATTGCTATGGCGGTATCCAAAAACGGAAAAGACGACGGTAAAGCCTTTATGGGTAACTGTGCGATAGAACGAAGCACTATAAAAACGAACGCTTCAATCATAAAAGCGTTAATACCGATGTAAACCAATCGTGCCATTTCGTCTATACTTGCGGTTTGCCAAAAACGCCTGTATAACTCGAAGAAATAAAAGACCGTGAGTTTCAATAATGTGAAAATCACCGTAGCATAAATCAATGCCTCACCGTACTGGGAATAGTCTATTTTTCCGTCCAGCCTGATGAACAGTGCAATAAATGGGGATACCAAACAGATAAAAAGATCGATAATAATAAAGTGACGGTTCCGTAAATGGCTGGTCCAATTCGATATTGTTTTTATAGGCATGGTCTAATTCTATTTACCATAAAAATTACCATCAAAATAATAAATATACGTGTAAAGTAAAATAAATAATTTACTCTTTTTTATAATTAAGACTTATAAACGGCATGAAACAATTAACTCCACACGTATTTTTTACAACATATTAGTTTAAAGAATTCCATAACCGACCGAAAAAACAAACACATCTTTTTTATCATTTACCGCTTTACCCTCATAAGTTCCTTCCGTCCTCAAATTGTTATATTCGAAACGTAAATACAAATCATTGATTAACTCATAAACAATACGTACACCGGTAAAAGTATAGTCACGTCTTTCACCCCATAAAAAAGTTTGATGGCTTTGATACCTGGGTTCATTAAAATCTTCCTCGCTTCCTTTTCTTACAAAACCATACCAAAAGTTAACATCTAATCCTCTGAATAATCTTTTTTTAAATTTGATATAAATCTGATCCGCATTACTTCCTATCCAATGTCCGAGTTGATAGCCGTAATTTTCATAAGTTTGTGCGGAATCCGCATGAAAATAAACAAACGGCAAAACTCTCGTATATTCTACCACCAATTCACTTTCGGGAATCAAAGGATCAATGGTTTTAAACCCTACATTATAGGCATAAGCTTGCGGATAACCGGGATTGCTTATGGATAATTCGTCGATAAATAAAGAGCCGTAAAATTTAGTACGGAAGGAATAATTTTTATACCAAAAAGAAGCGAACAATTGAGCATTACCAGCATTTTCATCTGGGTCCGATAAATAATGATCAGAAAAACGAAAAAATGCAATTGGAATAAGATATATAGGTTGAAATTTGTCACTGTAAATAACCGATTCTCCTAACGATATGTTAAAAAACTCTACCGAAGTAATTGACAAAAAATGGGATACAAAAAATTTATCGACAGTGGAAATGTGATTTCTTTGCGGATTAAATCTGAAAGTTGTTGAATCGAGCACTTGTGAATTCAACAAGCCATGAATGTAACTAAATTTCAACCATTTAACGGGATATATTTCCAATTTTATTTGGGGAAAAGAAGGCGCTTTATCCGATAAAACAATTTTCCCATTTTCACCAGTACCGTACTTAGTATAATCTTTACCAATTATAAAATTTCCCCAAATCCAGGAATATGTTAAATTCACATTCATTCTATCAAAATCTACACCATTACCACGTGGCGAATTCCACTCATAACCTGTTTGTGGAGAAAACGTCCTATCAAATGTATTGAATTTACCATTAAAGTGATTATCATAAAATTGCAAATCGAAACTTAAATTGGCACCAATATCTCCAAACAATCGTAAACCGTTAGACCATAGTAATGAATTATCATCATTTTCCAAAGTATAATTAACTCTGAAAACTGGATCGATATAAACGGCAAACTTACCATCATTGTATTTTAATAATCTGAATCTATTATACCTGTCAAAACCAAAATATTTGCTTTTAAAATCTATAAATTTATGCCGAGCTACATATTTCTCAACATTAAAATTCAAATTTTTTAATTCTACCGAGAAGTCCCTCACATAAAATGCAAGTTCCTCTTTTTCCAAGTCGCTAATTTCATCTTGGTTTTCCGCTATACCTATAAGCTTTTCGGCAATATACATTCTAGTAAACGGTAAAATTTCCTCGTTAAGGCGAATTACTCCTTTTAAACTCATTCGCTCCAGAAAACCGTAAACACTTTTGTTTACGGGCTCGTAGTTCGCTTGGGCAAGCGCAATACTGCCGGTAATTAAAATTAGAAATATTATTTTCAAAAATAAACGCATTAAGACAATGTAAAAAATTTTTCAAATGAAGAGCTTAATTGCACTAATGTATTAAACCGGAAATTATGTCAACAATTCTTTCCAAATCTTTTTTTACCAAATTAGATCCGGAAGGTAAACATAATCCTTCCTCAAATAATTCTTCCGATGTACCGTTAGTATAATGCGGAGCATCTTTGAATACGGGTTGTAAATGCATAGGTTTCCACAAAGGACGAGCCTCAATATTTTTTTCCTCTAAAGACCGGCGTAAGTCTTCCCTGTTTATACCATTAGTGAACTTGGGATTTACGGTAATAGCAGTTAACCATCTATTGGAAAAACTCACATTAATTTCCGGTTGAAATTCGATGCCTTTATCAACACTAAAAGCTTTTCTATAAAACTCAAAATTTTTTCTCCTTTGTTCAACTCTTTTTTCCAATACTTTTAGTTGCCCCCTACCAATTGCAGCCAAGACGTTACTCATTCTATAATTGTAACCGATATGCGAATGCTGATAGTGCGGGGCATCGTCTCTAGCTTGTGTTGCTAAAAAACGCGCTTTTTTTATATCATTTCTATCGTTAGATAATAAAGCTCCTCCACCTGATGTTGTAATTATTTTGTTGCCGTTAAATGATAGAATACCAAATTTGCCAAATGAACCAGCGTGTTTGTTATTGTATTTGGAACCTAATGCTTCGGCAGCGTCTTCAACAATCGGAATTTCA
>CAZTYP010000112.1:0-7847 GCA_964617555.1 uncultured Melioribacteraceae bacterium
AATTCAGCATAATTCAGCATAATATTATTACGGTTTTTTATAAATAATGCAAGTAACGGTTTTATCGTCTCCTCCCATATTGATTGACATTCCGTATGGCTTTGTTTCATCAATGTTTATTTGGGCATTACCGGCATTCCCGGTTAATTGTTGCCATATTGTTACTGCCTGATGAATTCCTGTTCCCCCCACTGGATGTCCCCATCCGATAAGTCCTCCGGTAGTATTAAAAGGTGTTTTTCCGTTACGCGATGTGTTTCCGTTAATTACATATTCAGCACCTTTGCCGAACTCTGCAAAACCGACTGCTTCAACTGTCATAATACCCGCAATTGTAAAACAATCGTGAGCTTCAACGGTGCCTATTTGTTCAATTGTTATTCCGGCTTTTTTAAGAGCGGATTTAACCGCAAACTCCGTGGTTAAAAGTCGTACGGGATTTACCGGTTTTGTTGTAACATCGTCTTCGGCTTGTGCAAAGGCAATTATTTGAACCGTATCTTTAATATCGATGTTGCATTTTTCCAAGCCCTCTTTTGTCATAATTGCCAATGAGGAAGCGGCATCTGAAACCTTTGAGCAATCGTAAACCGTTAAGTTATCCACAAAAACTTCTCCGTTAGGTTCAACGGAAGCTGTTTCTTCCAAGTTTGGATTGGTGTTGTGAAATTCTTGTGCTGTTGGGTCTAACCGTGCATTCTCAATTGCATTACGGTACCATTTTATCATTGCTTTTCGTGTGTAATCTTTTCCGTATTTATTGTAATATGCGCCGGCTCTTTTACTGAATTGTCCTGGAAAGAAGTGGGCATCACCTTCTTTTCTATTTTTCCACCAACCGGCGGTAGCTAAAATATCGGCACCGTAGACGGCTTTAACTGTATTTTGCACTTCAAATCCCAATGTTAGCACAACATCACTTTCTTCGGAAAGTAAAAATTTAACGGCGGTTGCAATAGCCATTCCGCCTGACCCGCAAGCTCCCTCTACACGTGTTGATGGTTTATATTTTAATTTTTCGTCAATATACGGGGCGTAACCGGAAAGGTTGGCTTGCTTGTTATATTGCGAAGCATTAAAATTACTTATCACGGTTTCATCAACATTATCTGCCCCGCCTATTTGTTTTAAAGTATGTGTACCGGCTTCTTTAATATAGTGTTCAATCCCGGGACGAGGTTTTTTGGGGTTAAATTCTTTTCTTCCGGTCCCGAGAGAAATGGTATTATATCCTGCCGTAATATATATTTCTTTTTTCATTATATCTCCTCCCAAGGCAAAAAGTTATTGATTGGTCCGTAACTATGGAAAAAGCCTGTTAACATAACATTGTTAACATCTTTTTCGGAATGGGCAACATTTAGAGCCACAAGTTTTAATCCTATATCGCGACTCCCTTTAAGATATTTTTTTGCAATTTCAGCACCCTTAGAGTTTGATTGTTTTAAATTATTGAAATATTCGGTTAATGGTTTTTCTCTGTTTTTTATTTTAATGATTTCTTTCCAAGGAATATATCCGTCGGGAGGATTACCTATTATCTTATCAGTTTTTTCAGAAACTGTTTCAACACTAACATATTCGTCATTGTAATAATCATAAACCTCAATAATTTTCCCTTTTGCATATTTGAAAAATCCGGGTTTTTGTGAGCCGTCGGAATTTTGTCCTCCTTTAATTCCGCGTTCCAAAAGTTGATCGAGCAGAATACTGTGTATATCTTCATCATCAAAATAGGGATTCATTACATCCATTATATATTTGCATACATCAATTCCTACATAGTCGATAAGTTGAAAAATTCCCATAGGACGTATCATAAACTCGTGTGATATTTTATTAACGGCATAAAGCGCCAAAGGGAATCCGTATTCAGATTTAAATTCATCCAGTAAACCGATGCCGAGTAGAGCATCTCTCATAAAATAACCGTTACCGATAAAACCGGCAACATCATTTGCTTTAACTATAAACTTACGAAGGTTTTTTGCGTAATCCAGAGCAAAATCATTTAGTTCCTTTAACGTATTGTTACTTACAATAAGTTCAACCAATTTTTGTACTGCCGGAGGATTGTAAAAATGGAATCCGATTATTCTTCCGTCAAGTTCGGCTTTATTATCCAAATAGTTAATAGGAACAGAAGAAGTATTTGTGAAAAACCAAGGTGTTCCGTCGCTGTTTTCGTCAATTGTTTTGAAAAGTTTTATCTTTAATTCCGGATTTTCATTTACCGCTTCAAAAATTATGTTGGAATTGTAACTGCTTTCGATAAGTGTAGAGGGGCGTATTATCGAAAGAACTTTGGCAATGTAATCATCAATAATTTCGCTATTATAAGCCAAATTACTTTCAGCATATAATTTACGAAGCAATATAATCTTTTTTTCCGCTATTTTACGAACTTGTAGACGAACATAATTTAGTAAGCCGTTTAATGCTTTGTCGGAAACATCAATTGCATTTAAAACGAAAATAATGTTTTCGTTCTCTTTTTTTAGACTTAAATCGGTCATCTCAACTGCGGTAAGCAACAAAATTCCGCTTCCCATTTTCCCTGCAGCTCCGAGAACACTAACCTGAGATAGACGCTCATCGTATTTCATAACATTCCCTTTAATAATTTATCAATGCAAAAAAATACTTTTAATTATTTTCAAATACAAGTGTAACTACTATATAAGAAAATTTAAGTGTGATGAAAAATTAAAGTAAAAAAGCAGATTCAAGAAATAGGTTTGATTTTGTAGTATATCAAAAATATTTTTTTATTATTTTGCTAAGGTTTAATTTAACTGGAGTATTCTAAATGGAAAAAATCGGATTTATCGGGCTTGGAATAATGGGGCAACCAATGGCTCTTAATCTTATTAAAACGGGGTTTGAAGTTATAACTTTTAACAGAACATTTGAAAAAACAAAAACAATTACGGATGCCGGCGGAAGTTCTGCCTTATCACCCAAGGAGGTAGCGGAAAAATCCGATATAATAATTACAATTGTTTCAGATACCTCTGATGTTGAAGAAGTAATTTTCGGCAAGAACGGCATAATTGAAGGGATAAAAGAGGGGAGTGTTGTTATCGATATGAGTACAATTTCTCCTTCCGCAACAAAAACATTTGCCCGTAAGTTACAAATAAAAGGAGCCGATATGTTAGATGCTCCGGTTAGCGGCGGTGATGTTGGGGCAATAAACGGGACCTTATCCATTATGGTAGGGGGTAAAAAAGAGGTTTTGGAAAAATGTATGCATGTGCTGAAATCAATGGGAAAAACAATTACCTATTGCGGAACAAACGGGATGGGACAAACAACCAAACTATGCAATCAAATTCTTGTTTCCGTTACAAACATGGCTGTAAGCGAAGCGGTACTTTTTGCTCAAAAATCCGGGCTTGATGCACATACAATGATTGAAGCCACCAAAGGCGGTGCTGCCGGTTCATGGCAGTTGGCAAACCTCGGACCTAAAATGGTAGATAATGATTTCGCACCAGGTTTTATGATTGATTTACAGCAGAAAGATTTACGTTTGGTAATTGAAGCGGCGGAGGAATTACATTTACCTTTGCCAGCACTTTCTTATGTTCATCAGCTTTATAAAAGTAACCAAGCAAACGGAGAAGGGAAAGAAGGAACGCAAGCCCTGTACAAATCAGTAAAACGTTTGGCATAGTAGTTAAATTTAATGGAGCAAATAATGAATTATACTTTACCGTTATTGTTTGAAGAGAGTGTTAAAAAATATCCGAATAATATTTTAATGTGGGAAAAGAAAAAGGATAAGTATGAAGGAACCACTTATAAAGAGATGCAAAAACTAATTCACAATTTTGCCGCCGGCTTATTGGAGTTGGGGTTGCGGAAAGGAGAGAGAGTTGCTCTTATTTCGGAAGGACGCAACGATTGGGTAATGAGTGAACTGGGAATTGTTTACGTAGGAGGGATTAATGTACCTATTTCAGTAAAAATTGATGAACTTAGCGATTTAAAATTTCGTCTTTCACATTCAGGATGTAAATTTATAATTGTTTCTCAAAGCCAGCTTGCAAAAATTCGTAAGATTGAAAAAGATTTGCCGGACTTGGAAAAAATAATTATTCTTGATGAATCGGATAGCTTGAAACAAAACGAAACAACACGCAACAAAGTTTTGGAAGTGGGGGAGAAGTATCTTAAGAACAATTATGATTCCTTTAACAATTTATGGCAATCGTTAACCAACGATACTTATGCAAATATATGTTATACTTCCGGTACAACTGCCGACCCGAAAGGAATAATTTTATCGCACAGAAATTATACCGCAAATGTTGAACAAGCTACCGCATTGCTTCCAATTCCGGAATATTATACCTCGTTACTTATTTTGCCATGGGACCATTCTTTTGCACATACTGCAGGCATTTATACGTTAATGAAAAACGGAGCGAGTATGGCATCGGTACAAAAAGGGAATACTCCTCTTGAGACTTTAAAAAATATTCCTAAAAATATAAAAGAGATAAAACCCACATTTTTATTAAGTGTTCCGGCACTTGCAAAAAATTTTAGAAAAAATATTGAAAACGGAATTAAAGCAAAAGGAGAAAAAGTTGAAAAACTTTTCCGTAAAGCTTTGCAAATTGCCTACAAATACAACGGCAACGGATTTAACAGAGGCAAGGGGATAATAAATTTATTTAGAATGCCGTTAATTAAATTATACGATAGAATAATATTTTCCAAAATAAGGGAGGGCTTTGGAGGAAGGTTGGAATTTTTTATAGGCGGCGGAGCTTTGTTGGATATCGAATTGCAAAAATTCTTTTATGCAATAGGAATGCCGATGTATCAAGGTTACGGTTTAAGTGAAGCATCGCCGGTTATATCGTCCAATGTGCCGGCAGTACATAAAATGGGTTCTTCCGGAAGGATAGTTGAAAATCTTGAAGTTAAAATTGTTGATGAAAAGGGTAACGAATTGCCTTCGGGTGAAAAAGGTGAGATTATTTGCAAGGGCGAAAACGTAATGATTGGTTATTGGAAAAATCCGGAGGCTACAAAAGAAACATTACGAAACGGATGGTTACATACCGGTGATATGGGGTATATGGATAAAGATGGTTTTCTATACGTATTGGGAAGGTTTAAAAGCTTATTGATAGGAAGTGACGGCGAAAAATACAGCCCTGAAGGAATTGAAGAAGCTTTGGTTGATCAATCGCCTTTTATCGAGCAAGTTATGCTCTATAATAATCAATCTCCATATACAATTTGTCTTCTATTTCCTAATGTGCCATCGGTTATTACAGAAGTCAAAAAACGAGGATTCGCTATTTCTTCTTCCGCAGGGAAAGAAACGGCTCTTAAAATAATTCAAGAAGAAATTGATAAATACAAAAAAGGTGGGGAATTTGAAGGAATGTTTCCCGAAAGATGGTTGCCGGCTTCCGTGGGATTATTGGAAGAAGGGTTTACCGAAGAGAATAAGTTCCTTAACAGTACATTAAAAATGGTGCGAGGTAAAATTTCCGAGTTTTATCGAAACAGAATTGAATATCTTTATACTGCCGAAGGTAAAAGTATTTTTAACGAACAGAATAAAAAAATACTTTCTCATTGGAAGGAATAATTTTTTATTTACTTTATATCTAGAAATATTTTGGATAAACCGAAAAGGATTTTTATGAAGCAAAAGTTTCTACTATTTATGCTTTTTTTTCTTAATGCACGTTTAATATTTCCGCAATTTTTATTTTCAACGGCAGCCGATTCACTTATGGACAAAAAACAATATGCTTTGCCTGATTCGGCAATCGTGAACAAATATAATCCTCAAAAAGAATTGTGGGTGCCTGTACTTGAATCGGTCGGATTGAATATGGCACTTAGCGGATTTAATTTTTTAATGGGCTCGGAGTTTGCAAAAATCGGCCTCTCTACAATCGGTCATAATTTTGAAAGAGGGTGGTCAACCGATGCCGACGGTTTTATAACCAACATGTTGGGACATCCTTTTAACGGCTCTATTTATTATAACTTTGCTCGTTCATCGGGATATAATTATTGGGTTTCGTTTGGCATATCTGCAATAGGCAGCTGGCAATGGGAATTTTTTATGGAAAACGAACCTCCCGCAATAAACGATTGGATAATGACATCATATGGCGGTTCAATGATAGGAGAAATATTTTACAGACTTTCCAATTTAATTATTGATGAAAGCACTGTTGGAAGTGAACGTTTTTGGCGTGAACTCGGTGCGGGAATTTTTAACCCCGGTCGCTTATTTAATCGACTTATTTCCGGCAGAACATCTCGCATTGTTAATGAAAATATATACAAAAAAGACAGAATTTTCGGTGAAATTGCTTTTGGTGCAAATAATGTTGCTGAAGGTACTGATTTTGCAAACGGAGAAAAAAATCCTATGTTTACTTTGGATGCCGTTTACGGAAATAATTTCCCTTCTACAAAGAATAAGCCGTTTGATTTTTTTAATATTCATCTTGCAATTAATTTTTCCAAACAACCTATTGTCGGGCAGTTCAGATTATCTAATCTTTTTATGGGTAAATCTATTAAACTAAAAAATAACGGACGTTTTTCGTGGGGGCTTTACGGGCATTACGATTACATAGAAAACAATGTTTATCAAATAGGTCAAGCCGGTGCCGGTTTTGGCATCGGGTATAGAACACCATTAAAACGTAAAATTTCTTTTGTTTCTTTACTTCACACAGGGGTAATTTTTATGGGAGGAGCAAACTCGGATTATGCTCCAAACTATGATGTTATTTTTCTTGATTCCGCCAGAGCTTATAATATGGGACCTGGGGCTTTGATTAAATCTGAATCCATTTTTCGTTTTCCGTTTGGCTCTCTCTCTGTTGGTTACAGTTTTTGGTGGATTCATACTTGGGACGGTGCTCCCGGAGATGAATTTATAGGAATGTTTTACCCGAAATTGCGTTTTCATGTGTACGATAAATTCTTTTTGGGATTTGAATATTTGCTTTATCACAGATTCGGTAAATATGAAAACTTGGAAGATAGAAGTTATCAGAATAATGAACAACGAATTTTTGTAGGATATGCGTTCTAAATTATAGCGGAGAGATAATGAAAAAAATAATATATATAATATTTTTGTTTATATCTGTTAGTATAATGGCACAAGAGAAAAATGAAGTTAAGAAAATACTTTATTTTTCTGTTAGGGGATTAACTCCCATCGGAATTTTTTCCGAGGATTGGAAAACCGGAGGAGCGGGATATGTTGGATTCAGTTGGATTTATTCATATAAATGGAGTGTTCGTATCCAAACGGGATACAACAGATACGGTTTAAAAAAAGATACTCATCTTTCATCAAATTCCAAATTGCAAATGATTCCTTTCCAAATTGGAGGAAGAAGATATTTTAACTTGGGAAAAGTAAAGCCGTTTGCAGAAGCAATGACGGGAGTAAATGTAATTAAAATGTTTTATGAAGAATACGATTTACAAGTTGATAAAATAGAATTTCATATGAATTTTCAACTCGGATGCGGATTAGCTCTTTTTCTACCCGATAATTTCCAATTTGAATTTGCCGTATTATATAATTCTCATTTAATAAATCCGAGCATTCCCTATAATCTTACCGGTTTTGAATACGGTTTTGCGGTAAATTGGGGGATAAAATAATTATATATACAATTTTGTGAATATGTTTGTAGATATAAAAATATTTATATTTCAAATCATAATAAAAGTTTTAATTTTGAAATATATTTTCTATCTTAATACGTTATATTTGAAATTTTTTCGTGGAGTTTCAAATAATTTTGTATAGGGTGATTTTCTTAAAAAGCACCGGA
>CAZTYP010000113.1:0-18245 GCA_964617555.1 uncultured Melioribacteraceae bacterium
TACTTTACTTTGCGAAACAAATTGAACAAATAATCCGTTACCCGCGTCCCCTTTATGTAATTGTCCTGTCGAGTGTAAAAATCTGGGACCAAATCCAACGGTAACCGCCACACCGTATTTCCGCTGAATTTTTGTACGCAACAAATGCAAAATATTCTTCGCTTTGTTATTCATTTCAACATATGCCTGAATTGCCACATAGTTCTTACCTTTAACGGCCGGAGTTAAAAAGTCGGGCAGAACTTTTTCAATACTTTCCGCACCGGTATTGCCTAAAACATTAATTCCATTGTTGTTCAAGGCAGGAGTTTGTTTAGGTAGTTCTCCTTTTTCAAAATACTCACTCATCATTTTGCGGGCAATCACTTTTGCTTCTTCAACATTGGGCTGGTCAAACGGTTGAATATTAATAACCCAACTTGCTATTACGGTAATCATTTCCCAAGCAAAATATTGCGCTCCCAATTGATAAATTTCATTCAATTCAATTTCAATTACCGGAAATCCGGCTGACTTTAATTCCGCAATTTTATCATGGTAATTATTATCATCTTTCAAATTGATATTAATAAAGACCCTATCTTTACCATAATTTTCCGGTTTGAGTATTTCTTCACCCTCAACGGGTAAAATACCTTTGCCCTCTTTTCCCGTACTTTCCGCTATTAATTGCTCTACCCATGCTCCGAATGGCTTGAATTTATTTGATAAAATAAATGTAGCCTTATCAACGCCTTGTTCTGCAAGCATTCCAAGCGCTACCCCGATTTGTGCAATGGAATTATTATCCGCTTTGGTTAGCACTATTACTTCTTCAACACGGTTAAGCAATTTAACCAAGTCAGTTCCTATTAATGCGGCCGGTACCAATCCGAATAGCGAAAGAGCGGAATATCTTCCTCCGATATTGGGGTCGTTAATAAATATTTTTCTAAAATTCAATTTTTTTGCTGTTGCTTCCAATCCGCTACCGGGATCTGTAATGGCAACAAAATGATTGCCCACATTTTCTTTTCCCGCATTTTTCATTACCGTATTGTAGAACCTTTTCATAAATGAGATTGTTTCTACTGTTCCGCCGGATTTTGTAGATACAATATATAATGTTTTTGCCGAGTTTAATTCTTTGAGCATTCTGTTTACTTGGTCAGGGTGAGTACTATCCAATACAGATAATTTTAAAAATCCGTTTTGAGTACCGAGAATCTTGCTGAAAACTTCGGGGGCAAGAGAGGAACCACCCATTCCCAATAACAGAGCGTGTGTAAATCCTTCGGATATAACTTCGTTAACAAAGCCGTTTATTTCATCAAGTTTATCTTTAGCAGTTTCCACACAATCAAGCCATCCCAATCTGTTGCTTATTTCCGTAGGGTCGTCTCTCCATACCGTATAATCTTTATTCCAAATACGATTTATTATCTTTTCATCGCTCAATCTTTTTAGCCACATATTGAAATTATCTTCATAGGTTGCCGGATTTAATTTCAGTTTCAGCATTATTATTCTCCTTATAATTTATTCAATTCCAAAAAGTCTTTTCATCTCTTCGTTGCTTATGCTTTTTACAATTTCCTCTTCATCATCGATATTATCTTTTTTTTCCAATTCTTTTGCAAAATTTTCCGATTTGATTATAGAACAACTGTTTACCTTTGCATACTCTTGCACATTGAAATCGGATGAAATTACTGTAATAAGTTTAGGGTTATTTGCGTTTGCAATTTCATCTTTAATTTTGTTATCGGCAATTGTGTTTTCGGAGTAGTATATTTTTATTTTTCGCGCTTTAATTGCTTCCTTCGGGAAGCCGTCAAAATGGAGCGATACTTCAATTTTTTTCTGAAAGAAATATCTTTCCAAACGGAAAGCTAATCCTTCGCGAGAAGCTTGTTTATCCTTTTTCTGTAATTTCCACAATTCCGGAATTTTACCGATAAGATTGTTTCCGTCGATTATGTATTTGTTAACTGACATAATAGAATAACTTTGTATATAATTTTACAATTAAAATCCTTCATATATATTTTTTGTTTTTGTTATTTTCAAATCTTTAAATTCGGAAGCTTTTAATCGTATTTCAAAACGGAACCCTTTATAAATTCCCGTAGGTGTCCAAACCATATTTGCTCTCCATGCATGTAAATCGCGATAAATGGTTATTTGCGGAGCGTTCATTTTTTTATTAGTGATATCATAACTACCGCTAAAAGTAAATTTCCACTTTCTTGTCAAATTAAAACTTAAATCAATTCCCAAATTGGAATGGTCATCAATAAAATCTGCACCACGGTTGGTATAATTATAATTATATGTAAGGCTCAAATCCCATGGCATGGTAAAATCGGGTTTATCGTCTCTATATAGTTCAATATAATCGGAGTTTTGTTCTTCGTTACCAATAAGTTCTTCTGTTCCATCCTCTTTTTTACTTTTGTTTTTTTCATCATCTTCACTTCTAAAAATATCTGCCGACAATGATGATGAAATATCAAAATTGAAACTTGTAAGTTTTAACGGCATCCCTTTTTCGTTAATGTAAAACGAATTAACGGGTCTGCCGTGATAATAAGTATATGGAGAAAGGAGAGCACTTCCGTGTAAATTCAGTATCCGCCCTATTTGTGTTCTGAAATTGATATTTACATTATCCATATTCAAACTATCGGCTGCAAAGTTGTATCCGGTAGAAATTCCTAAATCCAACAATTTTATTTTTTGTTGTTTGGAAGTAGTATCGGTAGGGTCTTTCATGGTTTTAATTTCGAACATATTTCCTAAGGATAAAGAAAGCCGTTGCACCTTACCCGAACTTACACCTCCATAGATTTGATTCCCGAATTTATCGTAATGGATTATTTGTCCGTTGGTATCTACATAGGAATCGTAGTACCCCCAAAACTTTGTTGAAAAATCGGGATTATATGAATAAGTAATACGAGGTTCAAAAGTGTGACGGAATGCAGCTACCCCGAGCATTTGTGGTTGAGCCATTCCATACAACTTTGTAGATGCACTTAAATTGAAACTAAAAGTATTTACGGTATTAAACTCATTAACATCGTAACGGGTATAGTAAAGGCTATCAAACCCGCTTCCGGTAGTTGTAGAATCATACCCCAATACTTGACGTTTATTATACCACTTAGAGTTAATACGAAGACTCGGAGCTATATTGAAATACCCTATTTTAGGAGAAGCTGAAACATTAATCGCATGGTCAAACCCGCCGTGAATTGTGCTCTCGCCGTTCTTTTTTTCTCGGTTGTTTTTAAACCTGCCTGAATAGTCATACCCTATATACTCAAACCATTTTTTGTTTTTACCGCTTCCGGTTTTTTTTTGAAACGGATAAGTACGCGATTTGGTAAAAGTTAAATTAGGTAAATCTTCCGAAATATCGCCTGTTTCCAAATTCTGAACCCGATGATAATTAACCGTAAGATTTGTACCACTGCCTTCCCATCTTTTTGAAAATGTTGCATTGGAAACAATTTCCTGTTTAACCAGGTCATTTATATTTGGACTATTATACCGAAGATAATCACTCGACATAAATTTTAACCGTACATCCAATCGAGTTGTCGGATTAATTTTTTGATTATGCGTTACGTTTATGTTCCATTCAAATCTCTTTGAATAATCTGGGTCTCCCGGCTCATTTCTAATTTCGTTGGAAAATCCTCCGTTAACATTACCTGTAAAAGCATACCTCTTTTTATATCTTATTCTTCCCCGCAACCCGTATCCGCCTTTAAAGTAATAATCTCCGGTCAAAGTTGCATCAGCATAATCGTTTATAACATAAAAATAGCCCAAATTACGCAAGTACCAACCTTGGTCGGCTGTATTTCCGTAACTCGGGGCAATAATTCCCGAAGCTCTGCCGGTCTTATTCGGAAAGACACCCCAGGGCAAAGGTATTGGTAAGGGCACGCCGCCAATATACATAAAAATCCATTTTGCAATAATCTGTTCACCTTGAATCACTTTCATTTTACCGGCACTAAAATAGTAATGCGGTGTATCTGCATCACAAGTTGTGAATTTTCCGTTTTTAATAAAGAATGTTTTTTTACTGACCTTTTTAACTTTTTCTCCGTAATAAGTTTTGCTATCGGCGGCATTCTTTGCCATGGAAATAAAACCTTGTTGGGTTTTAAAATTATATTTAATACTCGCCCCTTCGTATGTATCGTTTTCTTCTTTTAATACCGGGGTTTCCACAATGGAAGTTGTTCCTAATGAATCATCTTTTTTTTCTCTTCCCACTGCAACCAAATCGCTTGTTTCAAAATTAATAATTATGTTGCCGCTTTTTAATTCAGTTTCTTTATATTTTATATCTCCTTGGCCGTATAGATACATTTCCTTTTTTTTCACGTCAAATTTCAACGAGTCTTTTGCGTTGGCAAAAACCACGGCATCAATATCATTATCGGATTTTTTTTTGACCGAATCCGGGACAGCCGAAGAATCGTGCACTGCTGACGAAGTATCGGGAAGCGAAGCCAACAACGAATCCGTCATTGCCTCGGTAAATAAAGAATCTGAGTTCTGCGCAAACAGAAGAAACGGGAAAAACAATATTAAAATGGTTTTCTTCATTAACAATAATTATATCGAAAAATATAAAAAGTAAATATAACATATTGTATTTTGGAATGTTATATGAAATGCTGAAAACAACTTAAAGAACGGTTTTTATCTGAACTCGTAGTTTACAATCTTAATTTTTTCCGGATATTTTATATTACCTATAGCAGTACCGATAACCGGTTGAACATAGATGGAAATATTTTCTGCCGTTGCATTTCCTCCTCCGTACTGTAACACGGTTTGTAATAATTCTTCGATATTACTTCCGGTAAGAAGATCAAAAATATTTAATTCAACTTTTATATTAATTTTTTTTGTTGTTTCCTTTCCGCTAAGACTAATAGGTTGGGAGATATTTCCCGAGATAATTTTTTTGTTATTAACATATAAATCCCACGGAAATGAAATAATCTTAATATTCAAATCAAATAAAGTGGCGGTGGGGTCTTTTACAAGGATTACAACATTAAAGGATGCGGGAATATCCCCTTTTGTAAAACCGGTAATAAGCTTAAGCAATTCAGTAGAAGAGAAATCTGCAAGGTCTCTTTTATTGCTTATCGGGATATCCTGCAAAGTAAAATCAGACACAGAATCTATCTTAAACTGTAATTGATAAATTGAATTTAAGATACGCTCGGCAGAACAACCTGCAAACATAAAAACCGAAATCAAAAAAAAGATTTTAATCTTCTTGGCCATAATAATTTGTTTCATAATTTACTTTGCGAGTTCTATTGTTTCATTAATTTTGGCAATAATCATTTCGGCAACTTTTAACGCCTTTAAACCGTCCTCGCCGGAAACTACCGGACGTGTATTATCCGACACAGAATCGACAAAGAGTTGCTGTTCATACTGCAATGCATTTATCTCTTTCTGCTCGGGTTGCTCGTAAATTACGGCTTTACGATTTTCACCCACGCCGATTTCACCGAAGGAAATTGAGTCTTTTAAAATTTCATCGTTCGGGGATACCAACCGAAATATTTCCGAAACACCGGTGTTAAAATCCAAAGCAATATAAGTATCTTTTTGGAACATTCGCATTTTACGCATTCGTTTTTGGGAAATTCTGCTGGCTGTAACATTTGCTACGGCTCCGTTTTCAAATTCAATACGTGCATTTGCAATATCCACACTATCCGAAACGACATTAACACCGCTTGCACTGATATTTTTAACTTCACTTTTCACTAACGATAAAATTATATCTATATCGTGTATCATCAAATCGAGCACCACGGCAACATCGGTACCACGCGGATTAAATTGAGCAAGCCTGTCCGTTTGAATAAACATGGGATTAAGATTATACTTATCCAACGAAACCAATGCACCGTTAAAGCGTTCAATATGCCCGACCTGTAACTTAAGATGATTGTCAGCCGCCAACCTAACAAGCTCCTCGGCTTCCCATATTTCGGAAGTGATAGGTTTTTCCACAAATACATGTACCCCTTGCTGTAACGCTGTTTTTGCCAATGCGTAATGGGCTTTTGTGGAAGCCACAATTATTACAGCATTAATTTTTCTTAAAAGATTATCTAAATCTTTGAATACTTCGGTTTTATATTCGGCAGCGGTTTCTTTTGCCGCTTCAAAATTTTTATCGTAAACCCCTACTAACTCCGCTCTGTTTACATCTCTAATAAGTTTTGTATGCAATTTACCAAGGTATCCGGTACCTATTACACCGATTTTTATTTTGTTCATCTACTCCGACTCCAAATTTTTCTATACCCGATTATTTTATCGTATTCTCCGAACTCATCACTTTTATAAAAAAGGAAGATATGAAATTCTCTGTTCGTCTTCCAAGAATTTCCCTCCAATTCAATCCAATCTATTTTATTGATGTAATCCCCTTTGTAATCAACAACAACATACTGATAATCGTATATTCCCCTTTTAAGTTCAACGGTAGTGGAAAAAAGCCCGTCTTTTTTTTGAACCATTTCATACTCGGGATAAATATCCCAATCGGTAAACGCTCCAACAAGAAAAATATTTTGATAATAATTTTCAGGTAATCTCAAATCAAAAACAACATCCATATATTCCGAATACTCGTTTCTGTAATTCAATATTTTACATCCGCCGAAAAAATCTTTTACACCCGGCTTAAATTTATGGGAAACATCCACACCTTCAAAATGAGCATTTGTTTTCGGAGGAGAATATTTTGTTCTGTCCATCAAGTTAACTTGCCGGTATGCGCTGCCGGGATGAATATTATTCGCAAAAAAAGAGTATGAATTTATTGCATCTATTTCGTAGTACCGTTCATCATTTCCGTATGTTCGTTCAATAATAATAGGGTCGGCAATTTTTTTATTTTCTATTATTTCAACACGTTCGATTTTATCGGCATATAAAGAATCGGGCATTGTTACCGAAACTTTCATATTCCACACTTCGCCGAAAACAGCGGGAACAATATCACGCCCTTGCAGACTTTTTTCTTGTAATGATAGGCGTAAATTTACTTCGGTATTTTTAACAACATAAAATTTCCCCTCGCCGTAAATATTTTCATGATTATACACATCTCTGATGAAAAACATCCATTTACCCGCCAACGGGAATTTAACCTCTTTATTCGGGAAACTCCCTTTGTAATGATAATTTGCTCTATCGCCTCTGAACGGAAGCGTTTCGAACCATAGATTGTGTGCGGTGTTTGTTAAATAATCAATCATGGAATCATCTTCGTAAGGTTGCCAATTATTATCGCAAAGTTTAAAATTGATTTCCCAATTAGGAGTATCTTTAGCCTTCAAATCAAAATCAATTGTAATTTTGGAATCGTTAACCGAAATGGGGAAAGAAGTCTCGTTTCCGGTTTGATATATTCGTAAAGATTTTATTACATATTCATTCTGTGCAAAAAGCATTTTACCGATAAGTATAAATAAAAATATTATCTTTTTCATTCAAATAGCCCCATATTAAAAAATATCATTCGCTTTAATCGCCGGATACCGAATAAAGGTTTTGTATATCCGCCTTCTCTAACAACTTCCATAAACACCCTTCGTCAAAGGCTCCCGCAAGGTTACCGGTTTTAAAAATTATTTCATAAGCAGATTCGTTGCTCAGGTTAACCTCCATATACAGCGCCGTAACTTTCGTTTATCGTAACAATTAATTGATAATCGATAAACCGACTATCTATTTTTATAGCACTTCAAAAAAATTATGATTTGTTATGCAAATTAGTTATAACTACACCATTTTACAATTAAGCAAATATGCAAAAAACCGGAATATTATTTCCGGTGATTTTGTATTTTTAAAAAGTTGTTAAAATTTAGTATAGGAATTGCATCTAAAAAAGCATTCCTTCTTTTATAACTTTTAATAAAAAAATATGAAATACTTAATTGTTGCAATAGGTGCCGGCTTAGGCGGAAGTTTACGTTACTGGCTTTCCAATGTTGTTTCAAAAATCGCTCCTTTCTTTTTTCCGTATGGAACGTTAGCCGTTAATATTTTGGGCAGTATAATTTTAGGAATTTTAATTTTCGGATTTGATGAAAAAGGGGTGCTTTCCCCTTCGCTTAAACTTTTAATAGGAGTCGGATTTTGCGGAGGTTTAACAACCTTTTCAACATTTTCTTTTGAAACATTTAACTTATTGAAAAATACCGAATTTTTATTGGCCGGATTAAATATATTTGTAAACATGGCTTTAACATTAGCCGGAATCTATATCGGCTATCTAATTACGAGGTAACAATGGGTACTTTTGAAAATGCAAAATTATTACGAATATTCATCGGTGAATCCGATAAAATCGGGAAAGTAACGGTTTACGAAAAAATAGTTAACCTTGCCAGAAAAAACAATCTTGCCGGAGCCACTGTTTATAAAGGAATAATGGGATTCGGGAAAAACAGTCGCATACATACATCCAAAATTCTTGCCCTCTCCGAAGACTTACCTCTGGTAATTGAAATTGTTGACGAAGAAGAAAAAATAGACGGCTTTATTCCGAAATTAAAGGAAATATTTGAAGAAGCCAATATTGGCGGACTTATTACAATGGAAAAAGCCGAAATAATTAAATATACTCATACAAAAAAGTAACTCGCTTGCTTTTATCCTTCTTACGGAAAAAAAGGCTCATCCACAAAAGGCGAATAACAATTCCCATATCTTCCATAGTATATTCCGACGGGCATGTTTTGATATTGAATTGTTAGTTTTGAGTTTTTGGAAATCTTATACTTTAATGCCGCACGATTCAAATATATTCCGTTAATAAAATTTTGATGTTCTCTACCGAAAGAACTGTAAGGAGAGGCAACCAAACTTGCATCAAGTTCAAGTTGCAAATTATCACTTAGCTTAAAACCCATTGAATTTATATATGTGGTTAAAGCTACACCGTTACCTGCAAAGGCGGAATAGGAAACGCTTAAACTGTGATGCATATAAAAATTCTGCGGACTGAAAAAATCCGTTAAAAATCCGGACGGAGAATTATTTGTAATTCCATCCATTATCGACGAAGTAATTCTCTTATCCTTGAATTGTGAAAACATCAATGAAGTGATAAAGAAAAATATGATTAACATTTTCTTTAACATATACCGACCTGCTACTTAAGTTTTGCAATCATTTCAATTTCCACGGGAGCATTTAACGGAAGTTCGTTAACACCAACCGCACTACGTACATGTTTACCAGCTTTCCCGAAAATCTTTTCCAAAAACTCCGATGCACCGTTTGCAATTTGCGGCTGTGCAGTAAATCCCTCGGCACTATTGACAAATACCGTTACTTTAACAATTTGCTCAATGTTATCAAGATTTCCGACAACGGTTTTAATTACACTCAAACAATTTAATGCAGCAATTTTCGCCGCCATAATTCCCTCTTCGGCAGTAACATTATTGCCAAGTTTACCCTCGGCAATTAATTTCCCGTTTTGCATAGGCAACTGTCCCGCGGTAAAAATCAAATTTCCGGTTTTTATTGCCGGAATATATGCGGCAAGCGGCTGCGGCGCTTCGGTAATAACGTATCCCAGGTCTTTCAATCTATCTTCTACCATTGCATTCTCCGTAATAATTTCAATAATTAAAATAATAAAAAAAGATTTTTGTTTGGAAGGGTTCTGTAAAAAAACTAACTTTGCATCAAAAAAAATGAGGAAATATGACCGGCAAAAAATTTGAAAATTTAATGGATATAATGCGAAGACTGCGTAACGATTGCTCGTGGGACAGCGTTCAAACACACGACTCCATTAAAGCAAATACACTTGAAGAAGCATACGAAGTTGTTGAAGCAATAGACGAAAAAAATTATAACGAGTTAAGAATAGAATTGGGCGATTTATTGTTGCACATAGTATTTCATTCCGTAATGGCGGAAGAGAAAAATAATTTTAACATTGATAACGTAATAGATACAATCAGCGAAAAACTGATCCGGCGCCATCCTCATGTTTTTGGAGAAGTAAAAGTAAAAAACAACGACGATATAACCAGAAATTGGGAAACCATTAAATTACAAGAAGGCAGAAAATCCGTATTGGAAGGAGTACCGAAACATTTACCCGAATTACACAAAGCATTCCGTTTACAAGAAAAAGCCGCAAAGGTCGGCTTCGATTGGGAAAAGAAAGAAGATGTTTGGGAAAAAGTTTTGGAAGAGATTGAGGAATTGAAAGAAGCCGAAACAAAAAACGATATCGCTTTTGCTGAAGAGGAAATGGGCGATCTATTATTCTCATTGGTAAATTATTCCCGCTTTATCGGGGTTAATCCGGGAAATGCTCTCAGAAGAACAAACGAAAAATTTCTAAAACGTTTTCAATTTATTGAGGAAGAACTGACAAAGCAAAATAAAAAAATATACGATGCAACATTGGAAGAGATGGATAAATTATGGAACGAAAGTAAAAGAATTATAAAATCTTCAAACTCGGCAAAACACCGAATATAGGGAGTTATTATTTAGAATTTAAATTAATAACAAGATAAAAAAAATATAATATTCCACAGCATTCATGGTGTTATGATTTTTCAAACTTTCTTCCCGATAATTTTAAGCAGAACAATTAACGCAATAATAATTAGGATAAGAGAAATATAAGGATTTAAGCCGAATGCCGTCGGAATACTACCTAACAACAAAGTAACACCTCCTACAAGCAGAGAATAGGGCAACTGTGTTTTTACATGATTAATATGATTACAACTTGAAGCCAAAGAGCTTAAAATTGTTGTATCGGCAATAGGCGAACAATGGTCGCCGAAAACCGAGCCTGCAAGTACGGAACTGATAACACTAATCATAATCATTTGCAAAGTGTTTACTTCCAATCCGGAATTTAATCCCAAAGTATAAGTTAACGGAATAACAATAGGCATCACAATAGCCATTGTTCCCCAGCTTGTTCCCGTGGAAAAACTTATTAATGCACAAATAATAAAGACCAAAGCAGGCAAAAATCTCGGGTCAATGGAATTACTGAGCAACGAAATAATATAATCGGCCGTTTTCAAATCGTTCGTAATACTGCTTATTGCCCAAGCAAACACTAAAATTATTACTGCAACAAGCATTGTTTGAATTCCCTTTTGCCATGCATCCATTGCTTTGGATAAAGAGAGAAGACCTTGAAAAACCGACATAGCAACGGCAACAATAGAAGCAATAAAACTTGCCCACAGTAAAGAAGAAAACGAATCGGAATGATTAATTATATTTTGAATTGTGTATTCCGTAATTCCCGCGGATTGTAAACTATTTATTCCGGTCATAAAAAGCGCAATCACGGTTCCAAACAAAATTACCGCAATGGGAACAGCCGCATTAAACCATTTGGCTTTAGAAACATCAAGTTCAAAATTATTCTTAAATTCCGAAACTTCCGCATTATCAACGGCATCGGTTACACCATTTTCTTTTGCCTTTTTTTCATATTTATACATTGCCCCGAAATCACGCCCCAAGTATGAAGTAAGAAAAACGAAAAAGATTGCGGCAATAGGATAAAATCTGTACGGAATTGACGCAATGAAAACATCATATGCGTTTTGAGTTGAATTTATTGATTGTAAGCCGTCCGATATTAACCCTACTTCGTAACCAATCCATGTGCTGATTATTACAATGCTTGCCACGGGTGCTGCGGTAGAGTCTACAATATAAGCCAGTTTTTCTCTTGATATTTTCAGCTTATCCGTAATAGGCCTCATCATGTTGCCTATTATCAGGGAGTTCGCATAATCATCAAAAAAAATAAGAATACCCAAAAACCAACCGGATAACATACCGCTCCTGGCAGTCTTGGCAAACCGTGTTATCCGCTTAGCCAAACCTATAGTACCCCCGTTAGCCGAAATTATCCCCACCACACCGCCGATTAACAATGTAAAAACAATAATAAACATATGATTCTTATCCACCAATACATTTAGCAATGTAGTATCGGCAAAACGCAAAATTGCCGTGAAAGGATTAAAATCATAATAAATTAATGCTCCTGCGTATATGCCTACAGATAATGAGATTATCACTTGCCGCAATATCAAAGCAAGAAAAATAGCCAATAACGGCGGTACAATTGAAAGCCAGCCGGCTATTACCCTTACCGCTGGTGTATCGGTAATATGAGAAGACTCTATTTTATAGTTCCCCGTTTCTGGAATGATAACATTTGCAGAGATATTTTTATTTTTTCTTTTAAGAACAAACGGAAAAACTTTTCTTTTCCCCACAAAATTGATTTCAATGCTTTTTACACTATCGGGAAGATTTGTTACGGAAACTTCAAATTTTACATTACTTAAAATTATTTTCGGAACACTAATTTTTTGTCCGAAAAGATTAATAGAAAAAAACAATAGTATATAGATAACGGATTTCAGTCTGTTCACTTTTAAAATATGTTTACATTATTTGTTTTTTTATGGCAATTAATATATTGACGAAGTAATTTATAAACAACTTTAACAATTCAACATTTATCGGAATGCCGAAAATCATCTTCCTTTCCCTGAACTTTTTCCGCATCTTTGTAATTATATATCTTTATATGCCGTATGGATTATAATGTTTTTTAAGCTCGAAAAAATAAACCCCCAATATTATTTTAGGCAGAGGTAACATTCGTAATTACAATAATTGGGGATTACTATTGTATATGGTATATTTGCCTAATTGATGAAATTATTTATTTAATTACTTTTGTTACAAAAACAGATGGAAAAAATTTTAAAAGATATATTCGGATTTTCTTCATTCCGTCCCGGACAAAAAGAAATAATAACATCTATTATCAACGGTAATAATGTTCTTGCCGTTTTGCCTACAGGAGGCGGGAAATCCTTATGCTACCAAATGCCCGCTATTTTAAGCAAATCTTTTTCGATTGTTATCTCTCCTTTGATAGCATTAATGAAAGACCAAGTTGACGGTTTAAACAAAAAGAAAGAGACGGCTGCATATATCAACAGTACAATGAATTACGGTGAAATTGAAAATGTTCTGCGAAAGATAGAATCCGGCAAAATAAAACTACTTTATGTTTCTCCGGAACGATTGGAAAACATCCAATTTGTTGAACGAATAAAAATTCTTTCACCGGAATATATTTTTGTTGATGAAGCCCACTGCATAAGCGAATGGGGACATAATTTTCGTCCTAGCTACAGAAAAATAATTAACTTTGCCGAAAAAATAGATAACACTAAAATTTCAGCTTTTACCGCTACCGCAGTTCCCGAAGTGAGGCGCGATATCATTGAGCATTTTAATTTTACCAATCCGAGAGTATTTATTAAAGGATTTGCACGCAATAATTTAAGATTAAATGTAATACACACATCTCAAAAAAAAGAGACTGTTCTAAAGTTGGTTACTAAAAACAGATTACCCGCTGTAATTTATACTTCCACAAGAAAACGTGCGGAAGAACTTGCCGAATATTTAAGATTAAATAATCAATCCGCTGCATACTATCATGCCGGGTTGCAACCGGAACAACGTAGAATGATTCAAGACGATTTTATGAATGACCGTGTTAAAATTATTTGTGCCACAAATGCTTTTGGAATGGGTGTTGATAAAGCCGACATCCGTTTGCTTATCCATAACAATATGCCGGCTTCTCTTGAAAATTATTATCAGGAAATTGGACGTGCAGGCAGAGACGGCAAAACGGCAAAAATATTTTTACTTTACGAAGAAAAGGATTTTTATGTACAGGAATACTTTATTAACAACAGCTATCCTACACTTGAAGAGATAAAAACGGTTTACAATTTAATTTGCAATGCTGCACGCATTGCTGTAGGTAGCCGTTTTGAAAGACGAATTTTTATTGATAAAAGTATTGAGCAAATATTAAATAAAAATAATTTAAATAGAACAAAATTATATTCAGCTTTGCAAGTGCTGGATAGTAACGGATTGGTAGATTTTATTTCGGATAAAATTTCATACTCATTTGTAAAAATACTGGCAAATAAAGAACAACTAAGAATCTTCATCACAAAATTCACAAAGGAATTAAGCAGGGATTTACTAATATATTTTGTGAGACAATTTGGTAATTCCGTTTTTTCCGAAAAAATAAAAATAGATATCAACTTCCTTTCCGGTAAACTTCAAACTACTACTAAAGAAACAATAGATTCACTAAACAAACTTGCAAATGCAGGAATAATTGAATTTACACTCCCCTCCGATACACCTTCCATTAAAATTATCGGTGAAAGAATTGCTCCCGAAAAATTACGTATTAATGTTGAACATCATCTTAACTTGAAAGAGAATGCAAAACTGAAACTTAACATGATGAAAAACTACGCCTTTACAAACGATTGCCGTTTTAAATTTATCCTAAATTACTTCGGAGAAGAAACAGCCGGCTATAGTTGCGGTAAATGCGATAACTGCACAGGTAAACTTGAACAAACTACTGTAGAAGTGGAATATCTTGAAGAGATAATAGTAGATACTCTTCATCATTCCTCCGATAAAATGAAAGAAATAAATCTAATAAAAACCCTTACTGGAGATAACAGTAAAAATAATTTAAACAATTACAATTTCGGAGTTTGCAGTCATTTTAGTAACAGCGAACTTACACAAACCATTACTGCATTAATTGCCAAACAAATATTGAAAAGAAACGGCACCGTATTGGAAATTTCCGAAATAGGGCGAGACATTTTTGCATTGCCTGCCAAGAACAGAAAAGAAGAAGAAAAGCAAAATAGGGATTATAATCTACAACTGGAGATTTTGAACAAATTAAAAGAATTACGAAAAAGAACGGCTAAGAAGTTCTCTCAACCGGAACAAGTAATTTGCGGCGATGAAATATTAAGAGAAATTGCAAATACCCTCCCTTCTTCCCCCAGCAAATTACTTGCAATAAAAGGTTTCAATCCCAGAATGTTCAATAAAATCGGGGAAGATATACTTGAAATAATTCTGGAACATAAACTTAAAAACAGAGATAAATTTGAGAAACAAAAAAAAACACAAAAGAAAAAAACTATTCCGGAAAATCTTTTTAATACATTAAAACTTCTGCAAGAAAAAAAATCATTAGAACAAATTGCATCAATACTACAATTACCCGAAACGGTTATATCTATGCAGGTAGAAAGTATCTTGGAATTTTATCCCGACACGGATATTACTTCGATAATTAAAAAACATGAAATTGAATTAATCGAAAAAGAGATTACCAAAGGTTTAACGGAAATTAAAGATATAAAAGATGCCCTACCCCCGTTTATCACCTATCCTAAAATAAGGATTGTCTTGGCAAAACATTTTTCTGCCGACTAAAAGTAAAAAGAAAGAACCGTTTTACTTACTTGTTTCATACTCAACATTTCTTGAAAAATTTATTTCGTGAGCTTTAAGCGTATCCAAATATTCTTCCGCATACTTAAAAAAATTATCCCATGTTTCCTTATCATATTTAAAACTTTCCAAAGTTTGCAAATAATTAAGTGAATCGGTTCCATAATAATTGTAAAGAGAATCAACACGAACTTTTAATGAATCCGGCATTGTTTTATACGCTTCTTCAGCAATTAGAATATCAACAAATAAGTGAGCCGTTTTCTTTTCGGGAGAAATTTTATCGGAGCTACATGCAATTGTAAAAATTAACAATAATGGAAGTAACCGTTTCACCTTTTTTTACTCGCTTCAAATAAAATACGTTTTTCTTCTTCGGTTAAATTTTGATACCCCGATGTGCTTATTTTATCGAGTATTCTGTCAATCTCCGCTTGAGAAGGTTGAGAATTTTTTTGTTCTGCATCGTTAATTTCATAAAATTCCGCATCTTCAATATTCGTTTTCCCGAAGTAATTTTTTTTCGCATTATTAAACCCGCCAAATCCCTTGGAAGAAGTCTTTTTAAATCCGGAGGTTTTACTTTTAACCCGATTAAACATTCCGTCTATATTAAAATTATTTTTCCTATCCAACAGAACAAAAATTAATCCGGTTAATGCTCCTCCCACATGTGCAAGATGCGCTACAACACTCTGGTTTCCCACAGCCATAAATTCAATAAGAATCAAAAATGCAATTAAATATTTTGCTTTTACGGGTAGAAGGAAATAGACAAAAATTAATCTGTTAGGAAAAAAGAGAGCAAAAGCAATCATTACACCGTAAACGGCTCCGGATGCTCCGATAGTAAATGCCAATTGTTCCGAAACAAGAGGAGCAAGCAAAACTTGAAACAACCCCGCTCCTACTCCTGAAACCAAATAAAAGATTAAGAATTTTTGAGAGCCCATTATGTTCTCAATTTCCATCCCGAACATCCAAAGCATAAACATATTAAAAAAGATATGCGAAAACCCTCCATGCATAAATTGATATGTAAACAATTGCCATATTTGGAAATTATAAGGTTGTCCTGCAGAGTCAATTCCAACAAGAGGATTGAGGGCAAAATATCTATTTAAAATATACCACCCGGGATATCCTCCGATTGATATATTATCGAAAACCATCTGAAAGAAAAATACTGCAACATTTATCATCAATATTTTTTTTATTACCGGGGGAAAAAAACTAAATCCGCCAAAGCCTGCCGGTCTGTAGTAATCTCGTGAATCGTAACTCATTAAAATTCCAAAAATTGTAAAAAATAAATTTACTCTTTTTTGCCGTGAATTTAAAGGCGGTTTTTGACGAACGTTTATTATACCTCAATAACATTATTTCAAAAAACATTTTTTGCTTTTCAGAATGATTATATTTTCAATCATCAAATAATTTTTTGAAACTTTACATTTATAGAACATTCTTTGTTTAATTTTTCGAAACTTATTCATATTTTAATAAGATATGTTTTTAACGGAAAGTAATATCCACTTTCCGTTTTATTTTGAAATTTTATTCAATTAAGGAGACACTATGTTCAAAAATCATCCGAAAGGACTGTATGTTCTCTTCTTTACCGAAATGTGGGAACGCTTCAGCTACTACGGAATGCGCGCCATTCTTACACTTTATATGATTAACGCACTTCTTTTCGACAAAGCTTTTACCTCCTCTATTTACGGTTATTATACGGGGTTAGTTTATCTAACACCGTTATTGGGCGGTTATGTAGCCGATAAATACTGGGGAAACCGTCGTTCCATTATGGTTGGCGGCGTAATGATGCTTATAGGGCAACTTACTCTTGCTGCTAGCGGATTTTATTATTCTGCCAATGCAGACCAAACCGTAATTTCTTCTTTCACTTTTAATATACAACAAATATTATTTCTTTTAGGACTTTTCTTTTTGATTTTCGGAAACGGTTTTTTTAAACCAAATATTTCCACGATGGTTGGTTCGTTATATCCTGCCGAAGCAATTAAAATAAGAGATGCTGCATTTACAATTTTTTATATGGGAATCAATCTCGGGGCTCTAATCTCACCGTTTATTGCGGGCGGACTCGGGGATACCGGAAATCCTGCAGATTTTAAATACGGATTTCTTTCGGCGGCAATCGGAATGGCAATAGGACTTATAACATTTTCCGTAGGTAAAAATAAACATCTTGTTACTCCTACCGGCGAGCCGGTTGGAATGCTTCCAAAAAAACAAACCGCTGAAGAAAAAGCCGCGGCAAAAAATACTCCGTTAACAAAAGTAGAGAAAGAACGAATTGCGGTAATATTTATTTTGGCTTTCTTTGTTATCTTCTTTTGGGCGGCATTTGAACAAGCAGGAGTTTCGCTAACGTTTTTTGCGGAAGAACAAACTAACCGAGTAATCGGTTGGCTGGGTAATTATGTAATACCCGCAAGTTTTTTTCAAGCAATTAATCCGGTTGCCATAATCATTTTTGCTCCGTTATTTGCAATGGTATGGACAAAATTAGGTAAAAAAAATAAGGAACCGAACACTCCAATGAAAATGGCTCTCGGACTTTTCTTCTTATCAATAGGTTTTGCCGTTTTGGTTATGGGGTCAAAAATTGCGGATACAGGTGTTAAAGTTAGTCCGCTTTGGTTAGTTGGAGCATATGTTTTACATACATTCGGCGAGTTATCATTATCGCCTATCGGTCTCTCGATGGTAACAAAATTATCTCCGGTAAAACTTTCTTCCATATTGATGGGTATTTGGTTCGGCTCTAATGCAGC
>CAZTYP010000114.1:0-30002 GCA_964617555.1 uncultured Melioribacteraceae bacterium
AAAATGAAGAAAGATCAGAAAGAAATTTATTACATGACCGGCCCGAGAAGGGAAGCTTTAGCAATTGATCCGCATCTTGAAATATTTAAACGCAAAGGTTTGGAAGTACTTTATTTGTACGACCCCGTTGACGAATTTGTAATTAATGCAATCAATAAGTATAAAGATTATGAATTTAAATCCGTTGACCAAGTTGATTTAAAATCGCTTGATAAATTCAAAGACTCCGACGATAGAAAAGGGAAGGTTGAAGAATTATCAGAAGAAGATTCCAAACATCTTTCATCGTTACTTAAAAAAATGAAAGATATACTCGGTGATAAAGTTACGGATGTTAAACTTTCAGAGCGTCTTGACGATTCTCCTTCTTGTCTTGTTAATTCCGATAGCACAATGTCGGCATCAATGCAAAAAATTATGAATTTGATGGGTAATACCGATACCGTTCCTCCTAAAATAATGGAGGTAAACAAAGACCATAAACTTATTCGCAATTTGCTAAAAGTATTTAAAGCCGATTCAAACGATAAGTATATTAGTGATGTTACTGAACAACTTTACGAATCCGCTTTATTGCTTGAGGGGTATTTAACGGATCCGCACAAACTTGTGAACAGAATTAATGCGATGCTCGAAGAATCAAGCGAATGGTACACCGCAATTAAAAAAATAGATTAATGAGAAAATAACTTCGGGGTATAATGCCCCGAAGTTATTCATAAACCTACCGTTGCAAAAAAAACTTCTGCGGAAGAATAATCTTTTAAATAAAATATTTTTGTTTTGTTTTTATTATTTAATAACCAACCCAATGTAATTTTAATTCTGCCCAAATCTTTTTCCGTAATGTTTTCATTGATTTCCGAAGAATTATTGTAATAATTGTTAATCGATTCTTCGAATAAATTACCATGTTCGCCCTGAAAATCTTTTATTAATAATCTGCCGTTAATCAGAAGGAGAAAATCAAAATTATATTCGCCGTCAATCCTAATCAATAAATTTGCTTTATTTATCGGCTCGGAAATTATTGCAGTACGGTTTAACTGTTCAAGTATTCGGTTTATTATGTTACGTATTTGTGCCGCATTTTCAAATCTTTTTTCTTTTGCATAAATTTTCATTTTACCGAGTAATTTTTTTATTACGTAATCATTATTGCCCGAAAGGAATGAGTAAACCGCATCCAATTCGGATTTATACATAAAATTTTCGGGAAATATGCACGGAGCAAGGCAACGTTTAATATCATACAAATAACATTTCTTTTTTGCGGCTAATTTTTTATTACTGCATTCACGTAGCATAAAACTTTTTTGTAGAATATCTGTTAAGTTCTTTGAAGTTTCCCTATTGCTGTATGGTCCGAAATAATCGTTGCCGTCAAAATCCATTTTTGAAGCGATAGCAACGGAAGGATAGCGGTGTGTGGAATTTATCTTTATAAAATACTGTTGAGGATATTTTTTTAATAATCTGTTTTGAGGCGGATTTTCTTTTTTGATTAGTTCACTTTCCAAAATCAATGCGGTAAGTTCGCTTTTTGTAGCAATAAATTCAAGACGTTCGGAATTGCGTACAATCTGTTTCTGTTTTCTTGTTGCATTATTGGAAAAGTAGCCGGAAACCCTGCGTTTAAGAATTTTAGCTTTCCCGATATATACCGCTTTTTTTTCTGAATTACGGAATATATATACACCCGAGCGTTCGGGTGTATTTGCCAAATCAATCGAAAGTTGTTTCTTTATTATCTTAAAATTCTTTTTTATCGGTGTTACGGTTTGATATGCCAGCAGTTCGTCAACTCTTTTAATGTTTTGTTTATCTTGTAATTCGGCAATCATTTTAATTAATAATTTGGAGGTTGCCATAGAATCACCGAGTGCTCTGTGAACGTTTTTATGCATAATTCCGAAATGCTTAACTAAATAGGAAAGAGATTTACTTCGTAAATCAGGGTAGAGTTTTCGTGCAAGTTTTAATGTACAAAGAGTTTTATTTGCGGGCAGTTTAACGCCTGCACGGTTGAATTCGTTCTTTAAAAAATTATAATCAAACGGAATATTATGGGCAACAATTACAGAGTTACCTAAAAAGCTTAACAACTCTAAAATTATTTCGTCGAAAAACGGAGCATTGCGAACATCATTATCCGTAATACCGGTAAGGGAGGTTATATAGTTGGGAATTAATGTGCCGGGGTTGATAAAGGTTTGATAGGAATCCGTTATTTGTAAATTTTTAATATAAACAATCCCTATTTCTATTACTCTGCTTTGCCTCGGCGAGGTTCCTGTAGTCTCGAAATCTAAGACTGAAAATTCAGCAGTTTCTATCGGGGATTTATTTGTCATAATTAATATTTTGTTACTGTTCCGGGGAATATTAGGTTCATATAAAAAAATATGATTGTAAGTTACAAATAAAATTCAAAAACATAATATGAAAATCGTCAAGTTTTATTCTTCTTATTATTTCAATATATTTGGTTTCAATTTAGGAGAAAATATGACAATTAATATATTATTTATAGGAGATGTAATAGGTAAGCCGGGCTTGGAAATGATGCAAACTTGGTTACCCGGATTAAAGAACAAGTACAGAGCGGATATTATTATTGCGAACGGTGAAAACGCAAATGACGGAAAAGGATTTACTGAAAAAGAAGCCGTTGCATTTTTCGAGTTGGGAATTAACGTTGTTACCGGAGGTAACCATACTTGGGATAAACATCAATCTCAAGAGCTTTTAAAAAAAGAACGACGAGCCTTACGTCCTTTAAACTATCCAAAAGGCACTTACGGCAACGGTTTTTATATTGCCGATACTCCAAAGGGGAAAGTAGGCGTTGTTAGTTTGCAAGGACGTGCATTTATGCCGGCCATAGATTGTCCGTTTCGTTCCGCCGAATGGGTGATAAACAGAATTGCACAAGAAACAAAAGTGATTTTTATAGATTTTCATGCGGAAGCAACAGCAGAAAAGATTGCACTTGCTAATTTTATTGACGGTAAAGCATCAGTATTGGTAGGAACTCATACACATATTCAAACCTCCGACGAAAGAATTTTTCCTAAAGGTTTGGGCTACATTACGGATGTAGGTATGACAGGTCCTTACGATTCCGTTATCGGTATGAAGACAGATGCCGCAATAAACAGATTTTTATTCCAGACACCTCAAAAATATGTTACTGCAAAAAACGATGTACACTTGTGCGGTCTGTTTGCAAAGGTTGATGTTGATTCCGGAAAAACAATTGCCATCGAAAGAATATTATTACCGGAATTTGATAAAGAAAAAAAATAATTATGGAAAATTTGCCTCTCCCGAGAATAGATAAAGATGCCGAATTGCGAGAAATGCTTTTAAAGTATTGTCGTGTTAAGGAAGGGGAGATTTGGACCGATAAAAAAAATAAACATAAAATCGGTTGCATCAATGCCGTTGATTTCCCGGCACTTAAGCAAATGTTCGGCAGAAAAAAAGCCGTACTTTCGTTGCACGATCCTCCCTATAATATGGTGGCTTTTAAGGAATGGAATACTGATGAGTTTATTAAATGGTCAAAACAATGGATTGAAAACAGCAAAAAAATAATGAAAGAAAATTCCTCGCTTTATGTTTGGCTTGGTGCAGATCAGAAAAATCATTTTCAGCCGTTTCCGGAATTTATTTTGATGATGAAAGAGAGCGGTTTTAATTCCCGTAGCTTTATTACAATGAGAAACCAAAGAGGATACGGGACCCAACGCAACTGGATGTCTGTAAGGCAAGAGCTTCTCTACTATACTTTGGGAACACCGGTATTTAATATTTCCAATGTTTATACCGATATTCCTAAAGTTGTTAAGGGATATTACAAAAATGTGGGCGGTAAAAGAACGGAAAATATTGAACGAAGTAAATCCGAAACAATACGTGCCGGCAATGTTTGGATAGATATTCAACAAGTTTTCCATTTGATGGAAGAAAATGTTAACGGTTGCTATGCGCAAAAGCCGTTAAAGGCAATAACAAGAATTATAGAAGTATCGAGTAATAAAGGTGATTTGGTAACTGATTTTTTTGCACATTCCGGAACAACATTATTGGCAAGTGAAATTTTGAATAGGCAATGTTTCACAATAGATATTGACCCGATCTATTGTGAAATTTCAATTCGTCGTTTGGAAAATTTTAGAAAATCAGGGAAACCGGGATGGCAAAATTCCAATCCCTTTTCAAATGAAATAAAACAAGATAAAAAATTGAAAAAATTTTTAAAAGAAAAATACAATTTGAGATTTTAAAATAGGGGAGAAAATATGACCGTAATTGATGGTAAAAAAATAGCGGCGGATATACGAGCCGAATTAAAAAAGAAAATTGAAAAATTAAAAACAGAGGGAAATAACGTTCCCGGACTTGTCGCTGTTCTTGTTGGTGAAGACCCTGCATCCAAAGTTTACGTTGGTATGAAACAAAAAGCATGCGACGAGGTCGGACTCCTTTCCAAAGTGGAAAGATTGAGTGCCGATACAACCGAAAAAGAATTGTTAATGCTTATTGATAAATACAACAACAATAATTCGTTTCACGGTATTCTTGTCCAACTTCCCCTCCCGAAACATATTGACGAAGATGCAATAATTGAAGCCATTTTACCGGAAAAAGATGTGGACGGTTTTCACCCTGTTAATATCGGCAATATGATGATTGGAAAGGAAACCCTTTATCCGTGTACACCGCACGGCGTTGTGGAACTATTAAAAAGATATAACATTGAAACGAAAGGGAAACATGTTGTTGTTGTCGGCAGAAGCAACATAGTAGGTAAACCCGTGGCCAATATGCTTTTGCAGAAAAAAGAAGGAGCAAATGCAGTTGTTACGGTTGTTCATTCCGCTGCGAAAAATCTGGCATATTTTACAAAGCAAGCCGATATTTTAATTGCCGCAATAGGTGTGCCTTTGTTTATTAAAGCGGATATGGTTAAGGAGGGCGTTGTTGTTATTGATGTTGGTGTCAACAGAGTAGATGATTATACAGCCAAAAAAGGATATAAGTTGGTAGGTGATGTGGATTTTGAAAATGTTTCGAAAAAAGCATCGTATATTACTCCTGTCCCCGGTGGTGTCGGTCCGATGACAATTGCAATGCTCTTGAGTAATACGTTTAAATCCTTTAATAAATTGAACGTGAAAAATAATTAAACGGAAATAAGATGGATGAATTAAAATTAAACGACAGTGAATATTTAAAAAGTATAATTGTTCAAAGTAAGAAAGGACTTTCTACTTCTATTAAAGAATATTCAAATGCAGAAATTGCCTCGAAAATTGATCATACTATTCTAAAGCCGGAAACAACTCCAGCTGATATAATTAAAATATGCTCGGAAGCACTTGAATACAAATTCGCATCCGTTTGCGTAAATTCGTGTTACGCCGCATTGGTTTCCGAACAACTGGAAAACAGTAACGTAAAAACATGCGTGGTTGTGGGATTTCCGCTTGGTGCCATGAATACAGCCGCCAAGGTTGCGGAAGCTGAAGATGCTGTGAAAAACGGTGCTGAGGAACTGGATATGGTAATTAATATCGGAATGCTTAAAAGTGAAAATTATGATTTTGTTTTGCAAGATATAAAAGCCGTCTCTGATATGGCACATAGCGGGAATGCACTTTGTAAGGTAATAATTGAAACATCGTTGCTTACTGACGAAGAAAAAATTAAAGCATGTTTATTAAGTAAAAAAGCCGGAGCCGATTTTGTAAAAACTTCTACCGGTTTTAATGGAGGCGGGGCAACCGTGGAAGATGTTCATTTAATGAAAACGGTTGTTAAAGATGAGTTAAAAGTAAAAGCTTCCGGCGGAATCCGCTCAAAAGAAGATGCACTTAAAATGCTTAGTGCTGGTGCAGACAGAATAGGAGCAAGTGCAGGAGTTAAAATTGTTACCAACCAAAAAGCGGAAGGTAGTTATTAATGGTAATAGATTTGTTGGTAATTTCGGAAGATGACGGATTTACGGCTGTTGTTCCTTCACTAAAAGGATGTGAAAGTTGGGCACATTCAGAAGATGAAGCAATTACAAACGTAATTGAACTTACCAAATTTTATTCAAATTTACCTGAAGATTTGGAGATAAAAATAGATTTGGCAAGAAAAGAAAAAAATAAAAAGATTTATAAATTAATTTTCGATAAAGAACCGTGAGAAAATTTAAAACAGAAAGAAGAGTTAATAAAATAATTAATGTGATAAAGCAACGTCAATACTCACTTAAAGTAGTTTTGGAAAATATTCACGACCCACATAATGTTAGTGCAATTTACCGTACTTGCGATTCTGTTGGGGTTCCTAAAGTTACGCTGCTCTACAATTTGGAAAAGTTTCCCAGAATTAGCCGTGTATCTTCTTCTTCGGCGAACAAATGGGTTGAATCGGAACGTTTTGCCGATGTAAAAGAATGTTTTGATGCCTTACACAAAGAAGGGTTTAAAATATATGCCAGTAAGTTGGATGAAGAGGCAAAAGAACTTTATCAATTGGATATGACCGAAAAAACGGCTCTTGTTTTCGGGAACGAACACAGAGGCATTTCGGAAGAAGTTGCGGAACTTGCCGACGGAATATTTTACATTCCTATGCGTGGAATGATTCAATCCCTAAATGTTTCGGTTGCCGCCGCCGTTACACTTTACGAAGCACAACGGCAACGTGCTGAAAAAGGTATGTACGATTCTTCGGAATTATCCGGAAATGAATTGGAAGTGAAAATTGATGAATGGTGCCAGAAATGATAAAAAAAACTGAAAGAATAAAATCTGTAAAGGGTGAAATCAACTTGCCGGGTGATAAATCGGTTTCACATCGTGCGGTGATGTTTTCCGCTATGGCAAAAGGGAAATCGGTTGTTAAAAATTATCTTAACTCCGAAGATGTTAATTCTACAATTAATTGTTTCCGCAACCTCGGATGTAAAATTGAACAAACCGATTCCGAATTAATTATTTACGGCAAAGGTTACAAAGGATTTTCCGAACCGTCAACATTTTTAGATGCCGGGAATTCTGGAACAACAACAAGGTTAATTAGTGGTATTTTGGCAGCACAGAATTTTAAAACAACAATTATCGGCGACGCTTCACTTTCCAAGCGACCGATGAAACGTGTGGTTGAACCGTTAAAATTTATGGGGGCTAAAATTGAGCCGAGCAAACAGGGAACTTTACCTATAACAATCTACCCATCAAACAATTTGCACTCTGTTGAGTTTGATATGCAAATTGCTTCGGCTCAAATTAAAAGTGCCGTGTTACTTGCGGGGCTCCATTTGGAAGAAGAAACGGTTGTTGTTGAACATTCCCGCACACGTAACCATACGGAAACATTACTTGGATTGCAAGTAGATGAATTTAACGGGTTCAGAAAAATTTATTCTTCAGTTAAAAATTATCCGCAACCCTCGGAATATATTGTCCCTTCAGATATTTCCACAGCCGCATTCTTTATTGTATTGGCTCTAAATTTGAGCGGTTCCGAATTGCTACTGCATGATGTGCTCTTGAACGAAACCCGTATCGGTATAATAAAAATTCTTAAAAATATGGGCGGAAATATTATTGTTGAAAATGAAAGGGAAAGCTGTGGCGAAAAGTTAGGTGATATAAGAGTATTTGCCGGTGAACTGACAAATATTGAAATCGGTAAAGAAATAATTCCGAATATAATTGATGAAATACCGATACTTGCTGTTGCCGGATTATTTGCCGAAGGAAAGTTTGTTATCAAAAATGCTGAAGAATTAAGATATAAAGAGTCCGACAGAATTACGGCAATGTGCGAAAACTTTAAAAAATTAGGACTTGTTTGTACGGAGTATGAAGACGGTTTTGAAGTAGAAGGTAAAGTAACAAATGAAAATGTTTTGTTGGAGAGTTTTGGTGATCACAGAATTGCAATGGCTTTTGCAATTCTCGGATTTATTGTCGGAAAGGGAATATGCATCAATAATTTTGAATCGGTTGCCGTTTCCAATCCCGATTTTTTAAAACAAATTGAAAATATTTCAGTATAAAATCCGAATTGAAAAAAAATAATGGTTGTGATTAATTATCTTCGGAATAAAAGCCCAAATTATCTGTTAAACCTAAATCTTGCTAGTAAAGAATTTAGTTTGTAATTTTATTCATTAGATACAATGAGGAATAATTATGAGAATTGGAATTCCCAAAGAAACACATTACGAAGAGAAAAGAGTTGCATTGGTGCCTGCCGCAGTTGATGCCCTTGTAAAAAACGGACATGTTGTTTATGTTGAAACTAAGGCGGGAGAAAGGAGTCATTTCCCCGACGAAGAATATATAGATGCCGGTGCAACAATTGTATATTCCAGAGAGGAAGTTTACCAGCGTTCCGAAATTATTGCTCAAATATCTTCTCTTACAAAAGATGAAGTTGCAATGTTGGAAGAAAAACAGATTGTTTTGGCCTTTCATAAATTTGCCGTGGGCGATAAAGAAGTTATTGAAGAAATGCTTGAAAGAAAAGTTACCGCAATTAGCTATGAATTAATAGAAAAAAATGATGAAGCCCCTATCCTGCATTCGATGAGTGAGATAGCAGGACAATTAGCTGTACAGATAGGGGAACGATATCTCGGAAGTGATTACGAACATGGTCGCGGAATTTTAATGGGTGGAATTACCGGAGTTGCTCCGGCCGCCGTGGTTATTCTCGGTGCCGGTGTTGTTGGGCTAAATGCCGCCCGTGCGGTAATTGGTCGCGGTGCACACGTTGTGGTTTTGGATAAAAGTATTCGCAGATTAAAAAGAATTGAAAACACCCTTTCAAAAAATATTTCCACTGTTGTAGCTAACCCTTACACAATTGCACGTGGCGTTAAATATGCCGATTTACTTATTTGTGCTGTGCAGGTTAAAGGAGAAAAAGTCCCTCATTTGGTTGATGCCGAAATGGTAAAATCCATGAAAAAAGGTGCTGTTATTGTTGATCTATCTATTGACCATGGAGGATGTGTTGAAACCAGCAGACCTACAACAATCTCCGACCCCGTCTTTGTTGCGAATGATATAATCCATTTTTGCGTGCCCAACATTCCCGCTATGGCTGCACGTACGGCATCTTTCGGTTTATCTAATGCGGCTTTGGATTATATTTTGGAAATAGCGAATAACGGATTATCCAATGCGGTATTAGGCGATGATGATATATCAAAAGGAATTTGTACGTACAACGGATATTGCTCCAATCGTGTTATTGCAAATACTTTTAATCTGGAATACAGACGACTTCATATTTTTTCAACCAATTAGGACTAAACAAATAAATGAAAACCAAGGAAATAAATACTGCTTCTTCCAGGCAACCTGCTTGGGCACAGAAGTATAAGTCTAAATTGGTTACTGCCGAAGAAGCGGTGAAAAAAATTGAATCGGGGAATAGCATAATTGTACAACCGGGGTGTGCAGCACCTATGACGCTGCTTAATGCTATGGTTAACAGAAAAGATGAATTGTTTGATATAAAAATATATCACATCCTTATTGTTGGAGATTTGCCGTATCTTAAGCCGGGTATGGAAAAACATTTTAAACATTATGCTTTCTTTATCGGAGCAAATGCACGCGGTGCAATTAATGATGGCCGTGCCGAATTTGTTCCGATTTTTTTATATGAAGTAACTCTTCTTTTTAAACGTGGAATACTACCTGTAGATGTTGCTTTTATTAATGTTTCGCCACCTGACGAGCACGGGTTTTGCAGTTACGGCATTGATGTGGGGAATATAAAAACCCCCGCGGATAAAGCGAAAATTGTTATTGCACAAGTTAACCCTCAAATGCCGAGAGGTTTGGGAAACAGTTTTATCCACATTAATAAGATAGATTATATTGTAGAGGTTGATGAACCCTTGTTGGAATTGCCTCAAGTTGATCCGAATACTTCGGATAGTATGTTGGAAGTTTATGATAAAATTGGGGAAAACGTTGCCGGATTAATTGATGACGGTTCAACTCTACAAATGGGAATAGGTGCAATCCCCGATAGTGTTATGAAATATCTCCATAATAAAAATGATCTTGGAGTGCATACGGAAATGTTCTCGGACGGAATGATAGATTTGGTTGAAGAAGGTGTAATAACCGGCGATAAAAAAACGCTTCATCACGGAAAAATTATTGCAGGTTTTGTTCTAGGTACAAAAAAATCGTACGATTATATTAATAATAATCCAATCTTTGAATTTCACCCGCAAGAATATGTTAACGATCCTTTTGTTATTGCCAAAAACAACAAAATGGTTGCAATCAATTCCGCTATTGAAGTGGATGTAACCGGCCAGGTTTGTTCCGATTCCATCGGTACAAAATTTTATAGTGGTATAGGCGGACAGGTGGATTTTATCAGAGGAGCTTCCTATTCTGAAGGTGGAAAGCCCGTTATTGCATTGCCTTCCACTACGAAGGACGGAAAAATTTCCAGAATTGTTCCAATGTTAAAGCCCGGGGCAGGAGTTGTAACATCGCGTGGTGATGTACATTATGTTGTTACAGAATATGGAATTGCCCAACTCTGGGGAAAATCCATACGGGAAAGAATAATTGAATTAATTAATATTGCTCATCCTAAATTCAGAGATGAGCTTTTTGAATTTGCTAATAAAACGTATAAGTTAAATTTATGATTGCAATAATTGGAGATATTCACGGGTGTTATTATACACTTGTTGAATTATATAATAAAATTCAAAAAAAATATCCGGGTATAAAAATCTATTCCGTAGGCGACCTTATTGACAGAGGTAATCACAGTTACGATGTTGTAGAGTTTATTATCGAAAAAAAGATACAATTTACACCCGGTAACCACGAATACATGTTTTATAATTTTTTCAAAGACCCTTCTTCCGTATTTGCACGTTCATGGGTTTTTAACGGTAGTGAAGCAACTTTGGAATCGTACGAAGATAATGAAGAAAAAGTTTTTGAGCACATCGAAGTAATAAAAAATGCTCCCTTTTATATAGATACCCCGGATTGTTTTATTTCGCATGCAGGAGTATCAAAAGAATATGAACATTTTTTACCTAAGGATTTCAGAAAAGATCTCTCCTCGTTACACGATTTAATTTACAACGATTATCGCTCCGACAGAGGGGTGCTCTGGTGTAGAGACGAACCATTAAATCTCGGTAAACTTCAAATAATTGGGCACACAAAACATCAGGAAATTTTATTGGATGAAGATAATAATGCGGTTTATATAGATACCGGTGCATATGTCGGTAATAAACTGAGTGCAATTATTGTTCAACACGAAGAAATTATTGATGTTGTTGATGTAAAGACTCATCTAAATGATATTATCTGAAATAATTTTACCGTTAATTACCGCATCTTTGGAAGATAAATCTCTTTCTTAAGTTTTTATTTAAAAACAGATACGAATTTTTTTTGCTATTTCATAATGTAAAAAATTTTTATTCAAATATCGGATAGAAACAGCTTTTTATTTTTTTATAAAACTTTTATAAAATACCTGCGTCATAATAGACAGAAATATAAGAGATAAAATTAAAGTTAAATGGAGAAAACATGAAAAAAGGGATGATACTTCTTTTGGTAATCTTAACTTCAACTGCATCTTTTTCACAAACCGATTTAACCTTGGACGAAGCCATTCAAATTGCCCTTCAACGTAACAGTGCTTTAATAAAGGCAAAATATAATTTGGAAAACAGCAAAGCCTCCGTAAAATCAGCATACGGAAATCTTCTTCCCAATTTAGGAATCAGATCCGGTTGGGATTGGGGACGGGTGGAAGATCCAGGAGGGACCCAGTTGGATGCTTTAGGGAATCCATACACCGTGCCCCCAACATCCACCGATACACGAAATTATAACGTAGGTGCAGGTGGTTCGGTAACTCTTTTTGACGGATTAGCAAATTATGCAAATGTTTCAGCGGCAAAAAGAAATTTGGAAGCAAACGAACTAAACCTCGATAAATTCAAACGCGATGTAGTACAAACAACAACCATTTATTATTACACAATTCTTAAAGATAAAGCCCTCCTTAAAGTCAAAGAAGAAAATTTCAAATACAATAAAAAACTATTGGAAACAATTACCGAGAAGAACAGATTAGGCTCCGTTCCGGTTGCGGATTTGTACGCACAGCAAGTTCAAACCGGCGCAGCCGAAGTTGAGATGATTAGAGCAAAAAACAATGTGGATAATTCTCAAAATACATTGATTAATTATTTGGCTTTGGATGTATTAAAAGAGTACAATTTTGTAAGTAAAATTGACACGGTTACAAATGAAAATATTGATTACTATACTAAAGAATTTGATGATATTTCAACAATGGTTAATTATGCTTTGAAAAAAAGGACCGATTACCTCGGACAGAAAAAAATTGTTGAAGGAACCCTGGAAAATATTACTGTGGCTAAAGGAGGTTATTGGCCAAGTTTAACCGGAGGATATAACTTTTCTACTACTGCTGTTGCAGTTGATAAACTTTTCGACAGAAGAGTGTGGGGATTAAATCTTAACCTGAGTTTTCCCATCTTTTCAAACTTTAACACTTCCGCTTCGGTCCAATTTGCTAAAGTTAAAAATTTAACTGCACAAGAAGATTTGAACGCTCTTGAAAGACAAATTAAGATAGAGATAAAACAAGGATATCTTAATTTTGAAGCGGTTACTAAAGCTCTTGATGTTGCAATTAAAACAGTCAAATCTGCTGCGGAAAACAGAAGGATTCAATATGAAAGATATAACCTAGGTTCAGGAACATTTTTAGATGTGCTTCAATCGGATAGGGATTATCAAAAAGCATTAAGTCAACGAATAGAAGCCGAGTTTAATTTTCATAGTGCCAGAGAAGCATTGCTTAACAGCCTAGGTAAGTTGGATTATTCGAAATATGAAAAGACAAATAATAAGTAATAAATAATTTTGTTCAAATTACATAACGCCTTTCTCGAAGTTTGGCTTTTAATTAAGGAGATAAATAATGGGTGAGAAAAAGAAGAAAAATTCCAAGAAAAAAAAGTATTTCATTTTCGGTCTGTTAGGATTGCTAATAATTCTGCTTGTTGTTATAGTAATAACCAATAACAATAAAGAGAAAATTGTTTCCGTAGAAACGGAAAAAGTTGAAAAAAGAACAATTACTCAAATTGTTTCCGCAACCGGAAAGATTTTCCCGGAATATCAAGTTGAATTACGTCCCGAAGTTACGGGTGAAATAGTTGAACTTCCGGTAGTTGAAGGTCAAGTAGTAAAAAAAGGAGATTTGCTAATAAGAATTAAACCCGAACAATATATAGCACAACGAAATAAAGCCAAAGCAAGTTTAAAATCGGCCAAGGCAATGTTAAAAGTTCGCGAAGCAAGTTTAGCAAAAGTAGAAGCCGATTATAAACGGATTAAAGAATTGTTTGAAAAAAAACTTGCAAGCAAGCAAGAACTTGAAACGGCAAAAGCAAATTATTTGCAAAGTCTGGGGCAATTGGAAGCTCAAAAAGCCTCTGTTATGCAAGCCGAGGCCGGTCTTAAAGATGCACAAGAACAATTGGATAAAACAGTTATTTACTCTCCAATTAATGGCAGAATAACCGCATTGAATGTTGAACTCAGTGAACGTGTGCTGGGAAGTTCTTTCAGTCAAGGAACACACCTTATGACCGTAGCGGATTTAAGCAGAATGGAAGCCCGTGTTGAAGTTGATGAAAATGATGTTGTACTTATTGAAGAAAACGATACAACGGAAATTGATATTGATGCATTTGGCGATAAAAAATTTAAAGGTCTTGTATCCCAAATAGGGAATAGTGCAAAAACAACCGGTGCGGGGACTCAAGATGAAGTGGTTAACTTCGAAGTACGAATCCGTTTGTTAACCCGCAACGAAAAAATCCGTCCGGGAATGTCTTGTGATGCCGATATCCGAACCGAAACAAAAGAAAATGTAATATCCGTCCCAATTCAAAGTGTTACCGCTCGTATGGATAAAAACGATACCGATAAAAATGATAAAAAGGATATTAAAAAGAATAAGGAAAATAAAAAAAAGAAACCCCAAGAGGTTGTATTTATTCTTAATGGCAATAAAGCTAAGCAAATAAAGGTAGAAACCGGAATTAGTGATGATACTTATATAGAAATTAAAAAAGGTTTGGAAGGCGGTGAAGATGTGGTGGTTGCTCCGTACAGGGCAATCTCCAAGGAATTGGAAGATGGTACAAAAGTCATGCTATCTAACAAGGAGGGTAAAAAGAATAACAGCGGAAAAAGAGAAGAGAAAAAGAACTAGTCTAAATTATTAAACCAAAATTACTTTAATGAAATTAGGTTGTTAAAATATGAATATTATTAAAATTGAGCATATAGCAAAAATATATTGGGTAGGTAGCGAAGAAGTTCATGCACTGGCTGATGTTTCTTTAACAATAGAGAAAAACGAGTATGTTGCAATTATGGGTCCCTCAGGTTCGGGGAAATCAACATTGATGAATATTTTAGGTTGTCTGGATACCCCTACAAAAGGATTATACGATTTTGCCGGAGAAAACGTAAGTCAAATGAATGACAATGAATTGGCATCAATCCGTAATAGACAAATAGGATTTGTTTTTCAAACTTTTAATCTTCTTACTCGCTCAGATGCTTTACATAATGTGGAACTGCCACTAATTTATGCCGGAATCTCTTCTTCCGAGAGAAAAGAACGTGCAATGAATGCTCTAAAAAGTGTAGGTTTGGGAGATAGAATGACACACAAACCGAATGAGCTTTCCGGAGGGCAAAGACAACGTGTTGCCGTAGCAAGAGCACTTGTTACAAATCCTTCTATCATTTTGGCCGACGAACCTACCGGTAATTTGGATTCGAAAACAGGAGAAGATATTATGAAACTTTTCCATCAAATTCATCAGGACGGTAATACAATTATTCTTGTTACTCACGAAGAAGAAATTGCCAAACATGCCGAGAGAATTATTCGTTTGCGTGACGGCTTAATTGAAAGCGATACCGTGGTTAATAATAGATATATTCCAAAAAATGAATAAAAGCAGTTTTTTACTTTATATAAAACACGATACTAAAATGAAAAATATACTATTTGAAATAAAAGAAGGGTTGATAATTTCCTTAAAAGCAATACGGGCCAATAAAGCTCGTTCCGTTTTAACAACATTGGGGATTATCATAGGCGTTGCCTCTGTTGTGCTAATGTCAACTGCAATTAAAGGTATCGATAAATCTTTCCGAGAAGGTGTTGCTTCGCTCGGATCTGATAATTTGTACATAGACAAATGGGCATGGTTTAATAACGATACTCCGTGGTGGGAACTTCGTAACAGAAAAAATATAACCATGAAAGATTTTAAAATGTATAAAGAATTGGCACAACTTCCCATGGCTGTTGCTCCAAGTGTTTTTACTAATAGAACAGTTAAGCACGATGAACTGTCAGTTCAGTTTATTAGTATTACCGGTACCGATTACAATTACATCAATACAACAAACTTAACTTTTTCCGAAGGACGCTTTTTTTCCGAATTGGAAAGTAAAGGAGGTAGAAATGTTGTTGTGGTAGGAAGTGAAATTGCAAAAAAACTTTTCCCACACGGCGGTGCATTAAATCAGTACATTAAAATAGGTGGAAGAAAATTTAAAATTGTAGGGATACTTGAGGAACAAGGAAGTTGGGTTATGGGGAACTGGAACCCCGATAATCAAGTTTATATTCCCATTCAAAATATCTATAAATATTTTACAAACAGACGTTCCAGAGGGGTTACCATAAATGTCAGAGCAGTAAACAGTGGAATGGTTGAAGCCACAAAAGAAGAAGCAATAGGAATTATGAGAAGAGTTCGCGGATTAAAACATAACGAGCCGAATGACTTTTCAATAAACCAACAGGAAGGATTACTTAATAATATTAATCAAACCGTTGGTGTAATTCAGATAGCAGGGTTACTTATTACCGGATTGGCACTCTTTGTAGGAGCAATAGGAATTATGAACATAATGTTTGTTTCGGTAAAAGAACGTACTCGCGAAATAGGAATTAGAAAGGCCATAGGTGCTACGCGCAGAACAATTCTCGGACAATTTATTTCCGAGTCGGCTATAATTTGTTTAATAGGGGGAATAATAGGTCTTTCGGTTGCGGTAATTGGCAGTATGGTTATTGCCCAATTTGATTTTCCGGTAAGTGTTGATATTGATGCGGTTATTCTTGCATTTTCAATTTCACTTATTACGGGAATACTTTCGGGGCTTGCTCCTGCATATACGGCGGCAAAATTAGATCCTGTGGATGCTTTAAGGTACGAATAAATTTATTTTATTATATATAATTCCGGGGAATCAATGAAAATTTTTGAAATAATAAAAATTGCTTTAAGTTCAATCAGAATGAACAAACTTCGTTCAGGATTAACAATACTTGGTATTGTTGTCGGAATTTTTTCAATAATTTCCATAAGCACAATTATTGCTGTAATACAAAACAGCATAGAAGAAGGAGTTGCTGCACTCGGAAAAAATACTTTTCAACTTCAGAAGTGGCCGTCAGTTCAAATAGGGAATAATGCCGTTTACCGAAACAGAAAAAATTTGACAATGGAAGAATATAAAAAATTGAAAAATAAATTGGAAGGTAAAGCACTTTACGTAGCTGCGGAACAATGGAGCGGGGGCAAACGTTTGCAATACGGCAATAAAGAAACAAACCCTAATGTTAGTGTTTGCGGTTGTACTATTGGGGCTTTTCCCAATAACGGCTGGTTTATTGCCGAAGGTAGAGGGTTCAGCAAGCATGATGTTGACCGGGGTGCTCGCTATATAATACTTGGAAGTGATATCACAAAACTGCTTTTCCCTTTCTCCGATCCATTGGGTAAAGAGGTTAAACTTGACGGAAAAAAATTTAAGGTATTGGGCACTTTGGAAAGTCAAGGGGAAGTTTTCGGGCGAAGCCAAGATAACTATGCCGTTATGCCTATCACAACATGGCAATCGTTGTATGGCAACAGACGAAGTGTTAATATCACAATACAATCTTTTAACAGAGAGTCGTATCAAGATTTGATGGAGATTACCGAAGGATACTTTAGAACAATACGTAAAGTTTCCCCGGGGGAACCCAACAATTTTGAAATTCAGTCAAATGAAAATACACTTGCTCAAATTAATGATATGACGGCCGGTATTAGAATTGGGGCATTTGTGATTGCAACCATAGCTTTACTTGCCGCAGGTGTGGGCATTATGAATATTATGCTTGTTTCCGTAACCGAACGGACACGTGAAATTGGAATACGAAAGTCGATTGGAGCAAAAAGGAATAATATTTTGTTCCAATTTTTATCCGAGGCAATTACATTATCTCTTTTAGGTGGAATAATAGGAATTTTTCTTGGTGTTATTGTCGGTAATATTATAGGTTCAATGATGAATGCTACTGCTGTGATTCCGTTAGACTCAATTTTTATAGGTGTATTTACATGTATATTTATTGGTGTGTTGTTCGGTACGTATCCTGCTTATAAAGCCGCAAATCTTGACCCGATTGATGCTTTAAGATTTGAATAAAATCGATTCTACAATAAAGTATTCCCTAAAAGGTTAATTCTTTTTCGGAGGTTTATTCTTTTTTTGCGGAAAAAACCGAAAAATTGTCGAGCCTATTTATTCTTATTGAATTGTACTATCAACAATATCTCTGAACTTGATATTTTATAATAAATTAGCTACTTTACCTAAAGTAAAATTTTAGAGGTTTTAATGAAGGATTTCGGAGTAAAAAGGTTGTATTATAAAATTAGTGAAGTTAGTAAACTGACTAATTTGGAACAACACATTTTAAGATATTGGGAAAATGAATTTGAACAATTAAATCCTTCAAAAAACAGAGCAGGTAATAGAATTTACACAAATAAAGATATAAAGCTCATATTGGAAATAAAAACATTATTGAGAGATAAAAAATATACTATCGAAGGTGCAAAAAAGATTCTTTCCGAAGGGATACCGGCTTCGGAAATTATTGCTCCTGAAGCAAATTCCGTAACATCTTCAAAATCAAATCATAAACTTCCACAACAAATTAAGAAGAAAGATGATTCCGATAAAATTGTTCTTATGGAAATACGGAATTTTTTATTAGATTTGAAGTCTAAATTATAAAAGTTCGGAACGTGGCGCAGTCCGGTTAGCGTACTTGACTGGGGGTCAAGTGGTCGCGGGTTCAAATCCCGCCGTTCCGACAAATTTCTTCTTAATTTTAATAAAATTTCACCATATGGATAAAACAATTAACTTTCCTACCGATAAACCGACATGTAATTGCGGGGTTTTCGGAATTGAAGGTAATGAAAGTGATTTGCCTATAACAACATATTTCGGGTTATATGCCTTGCAACACAGGGGGCAAGAAGCAAGCGGTATTGTTAAAGCTTCTGTAAACAATAAAGGCAAAACCGAATTTACAATTCATAAAGGGTTCGGGTTGGTATCCGACGTTTTTGCTGACAGCTCCATGATAAAAGGGGAGAGTTGTAACTGTAAAATCGCAATAGGGCATAACAGATATTCAACTTTCGGTTCTTCCGATTCCAGAAATAATATTCAACCTTTTGTAGTAAATTACAGAGACGGTAATCTTGCTATTGCTCATAATGGTAATTTAACCAATGCAAAATTCCTTCGAAAAAAATTAGAAAAAGAAGGGGCAATATTTCAAACATCCAGTGATAGTGAGGTTGTGCTTCATTTAATTGCCCGTTCGCAAAAGGAAGACCAAATTGAACAAATTACAGAAGCACTTTCTACCATTGAAGGAGCATTCAGCATTGTAATTATGACCGACGACAAGCTTATCGGCGCACGTGATGTTAACGGTGTTCGTCCATTATGTCTCGGGAAAAAGGATAACTCCTATATAATTACTTCCGAAACTTGTGCTTTGGATATAAATTCGGCAGAATATATAAGGGATATTGAACCCGGTGAAATTCTTGTAATCGATAAATCGTTACCGGTAAACGAACAGTTAAAATCATACAGAATTAAGAACAAACAAATTGAAAAGAAACATTGTGTTTTTGAATATATTTATTTTTCTCGTCCCGACAGTAAAATTTTCGGTTCCAGTGTGGATAAAATCCGCCGAAAATTAGGCAAAAATCTTGCATTGCATCATCCTGTAATTGATCCCGACGGAGAAAAAGTAATTGTTATGAGTGTGCCAGATAGTTCAAATACGGCTGCAATAGGTTATCAAGCTCAACTGGAAAAATTGAAAATTCCTTCCAAATTGGAAATCGGTTTGATACGAAGCCACTATATTGGCAGAACATTTATATTGCCCGCACAAAAAAAACGCGATATTGGGGTTAGGATAAAATTTAATACGGTAAAAGGTGTTTTGGAAAATCGCACAATTGTAATTTTGGATGATTCAATTGTTAGGGGAACAACTTCCAAACAATTAATAAATTTAATTAAAGAAGCCAACCCTAAATCCATTCATATCAGAATTACTTCACCGCCTATTTATCATCCATGCCATTACGGAATGGATTTCCCGTCACGTGAAGAACTGATTGCAAACAGATTTGAGAGTGTTGAAAAAATTAAAGAGTATTTGGAAGTTGATAGTTTGGAATATATGACGGAGCAAGAATTGCTCGATTCCATGATTGACCATGCTCCCGATGAATTTTGTACTGCATGTTTTACCGGGAAATATCCAATACGTGTAAAAGATTTGGAAGAAAATTTATTGAATGCAAAATAATATGCCTTAAAAAAGATTAGATAACCTTTTGCAAAATAATAAATTATATATTTCGTTTAAACTAAAATATAGTAACTATGAAAATAAATATTAAAGAAATTTTCGGAATTTCGAATTTAATAAGTATTTTAAGAATGCTTTTGGTAATTCCAACAATCTATTTTTTGGGGAAGATAAACGAAGATGGTTCTTATAGAATTATTGTTATACTTCTCTTTTTGGGAGCATATTTAACTGATTTGTTAGATGGATTTTTAGCCAGAAAACTTAATCAAATTACCGAGACGGGTAAAATTATTGACCCCCTGGCTGATAAAATTTTTGTTGTACTAATTGTTCTGAAACTATTTTGGATGGGAGAAATTCCCGTATATTATTTTTGGATTGTAATTTTGCGCGACGTAATAATTTTTACAGGAGGTATATATGTTTCCAATGTTATCGGAAAAGTGCTTCCGTCAAATCTTTTGGGAAAAATAACTGTTTCCACAATAGCGGCATTTTTGCTTGGGGTTGTGGGGGGAGCACGGAGCATACCTTGGTTGTATGATACACTTCTTTATGTAAGTATTATTTTCAGTTTTGCCTCGGTTATTGGATACGGTATTAGAGGATACGAAAACATTAAATGGGTAAAGGAAAACAATGTTTAAGAATTTTAATTTAGATAAACTTAAAAACGGACTTGCAAAAACAAAGCAAAAACTTTTTGACGGTATTTCGGAAGCCGTAAGCACAAAAGCCGTGTTGGACGAAGATATTTTGGATGAATTGGAAGAGGTGCTTATTACTAGTGATATTGGTGTGGATATTGCCATGAAAATTATTCATAATACCAGGGCCGAGTTATATTATGAACGTGACCGCTCAAAAATAAATATTACTAAAATTTTGAAAAACGAACTTAAAACCGTTTTATTGGATAATGCGGGCGAGGTCAAAAATTATTACAAAATTGAAGATAAAAAACCGTTTGTAATTTTGGTTGTTGGTGTAAACGGTGCCGGTAAAACCACAACTATAGGTAAATTAGCTCATAACTACAAGAATGCAGGTAATAAAGTTTTAATTGCTTCGGCAGATACTTTTCGTGCCGCAGCCAACGAACAATTGGATATTTGGGCACAAAGAGCCGGTGTTGAAATTATTCAAAAAGAGAGTGGAGCAGACCCTTCCTCCGTAGTGTATGAAGCTTTGGAAAAAGCAAAATCGCAAAATGTTGATGTGGTTTTAATTGATACCGCCGGCAGACTTCATACTAAATCCAATTTGATGAAGGAATTGGAAAAAATACGAAATGTAATTACAAAAGTAATTCCTCATGCTCCCAACGAGGTCTTTTTGGTGCTTGACGGAAATTCCGGTCAAAATGCGCTTGTGCAGGCGAAAGAATTTTCCAAAGCAACGGAATTAACCGGTTTAATTATTACCAAATTGGACGGGACTGCTAAAGGAGGCGTAATTTTTCAGATTACTGCCGAACAAAAAATTCCCATAAGATATATAGGCGTTGGAGAGGGAATTGACGATTTGCAAGATTTTGATGCAAAAAGTTTTATCGAGGCATTATTTGAATAGTTGTTATTTTTTTTCAGGATATTCCGTATCAATAAAATAATCCCATTTATCAAAATAGAGATTGCCGCCTCGCCATTCAACTTCGCCGCGTTGGAAGTCAACCGTTTCGCTTCTCGGAAATATTTTTGCGGGATATAGAGGTTGTGAATAATTGTTATTAACAATCATATGGTATGCGTCATTTCCGCCAAGAAAAAACCATTTTACATTTTCATTACCGGAGTTTTGCAAGCCGAAGGATTGATCTACCGGTACCCAACCGATATTTTCAAAATAAACTTCGCCCCAATCGTGAAGATTATTATTTTGAGGATGGAGCATTAATCCGCTTTCCCAACGTGCGGGAATTCCGTTAAATCGAGCGAGAGTAATAAAAGTTAAAGTTTTAATACCGCAATCGCCGTGCATATTTTTCAAACAATAATCGGAAATATTATCTATTGTGGAGTATTCTCTAGCACCTGCCCACGGAATGTTGTCGTTTATCCATTTGTATATCTTTTTTGCAATAAGTAACGGATTCTTTTCATTTCCAACAATTTTTTTTGAAATTTTTTCTACTCTGGTTGTAAATTTTATGTGAGGCAAACGTTCAGAGGTGTATTTGCGGTAGAGTTCGGAAGTTTTATCATAAGGAGAAATTTCCGTTGCATTTAAATAATGCCATTCGTTAACGCCGGTAAACTCAACCGATAATTTAAATTCAGTGGGTTTGCCTTGTATCGCAATTTGTTCGGAATAAATTGTTTTATGTGCGTATTCATCCGGAGAAATAATATAATGTTTATTATTGACGGCAATTAATTTCACGTCTTTTTGTCTTTTTCCCTTTGTACGAGGAAACGGTAGCCAGCAACGTATTATTTCTCCTTCGGGAACAGCATCCGCATTTACAACAAGTCTATAATTTAATCGTATTCTAACCGGTTTCACATACCTTTTTCTTTCTTGTTGGGTGTTTTTTATAACATCGGGTAAATAATTTTGGAGGAACAATTTTAAATTGTTTTTGCTTTTCCCGTCAACTTTTTCTTTAAGAAGTTTTGCTTCTTTATTAATCCTGAAAAGATTACTTGCGGCACGATTAAAATAAAATTTTTTGCCATTAATGATTTTATATTCCAACGAACCGTCTTTTTCCCATTTTTTTAAATCGGTTTCCGTTACATCAGGGTAATATTTTTTAATATAGTTCAAAATATTATCTTTAGTTTTACTAAAATCCAATGCTATTCTTTTCATTTTTTCGAGTTGAAAAACCAACTCCAATTTATCTTTAGGGGATATCTCTTTCCCATTAAGCAGTTTGTTTATTTCAATTTTAGCTTTGGCAAATTCGCCGTTATTTATCAGATTGTCAATTTTACTTTTTCTATTATCCATATTTAAATTGGAAAATAATAATAATAAAGTCATAAAGAATATTTTCATTATTTCCTTCTTGTTTCCGTGTTGTTGTTATTTATTCTATCGTGAATAATATCGAAATAAATAAATAATAGCAAAAACGTATTTTTTTTTAAGGACTGACCAAAGCTGAAAGAGATTGGGGAGGGGTAATTTAAAAAGATATAATTAATTGTTTGCCGAATAAGCAGGCATACATTAAATTGCATCTCGCAATCGGGAAATTATTTGCATCATTAAAATCAAAACGGAATGCTTACGGTTTTAGAATCATTGGAATTATCAACAGAATACCTTAAAAAGAAAGGGATTAAATCTCCGCGAATGAATGCAGAGTTATTGCTTTCTCATATACTGAAATGCGGCAGAATGGATTTGTATTTAAGGTTTAATCAACCGTTAAACAATGCCGAAACGGAACTTTATCGCAATTACATTTTACGCAGAGGTAATTTTGAGCCGTATCAATATATTGTGGGTGAAGTTGAATTTTACGGATTGAAATTTTTTGTTGATAATAATGTTTTAATTCCGAGGCAGGAAACGGAAATTTTAGTTGAAACCGTTATCAATGATATTCCGAACGGAGCCGAACAAAAAATTTTGGATATAGGTACCGGAAGCGGTAATATTGCCATTACTCTTGCAAAAAAACTCCCTCAATCAAAAGTTATTTCCGTTGATGTTTCGGCAGAAGCAATAAAAACTGCGGAACGCAACAGAAAATTGCATGATGTTAAAAAGCGTGTGGGATTTATGAATACAGATATTCTAACCGATAATCTTGAAAAATATTACGGTGTTTTTGATGTTGTTGTTTCAAATCCTCCGTATGTTGAAATTGATGAGTTTGATAATCTGCAAAAAGAGATAACCGATTTTGAACCAAAAATAGCATTAACCGATTTTTCGGACGGGTTGAAATTTTATAAAAATATAATCATGAAAAGTAAAAATTGGCTTGCCGCAAAAGGAAGATTGTATTTTGAATTAGGAGAAGGCCAAGCAAAAAATGTTGAAAATCTTTTATTGCAAAACGGTTTTGAAGAAATCAAAATCATCAAAGATTATTCCGATATAAATAGAGTAATTAGCGCCGTAAAGTCGGCATAACATACAAGGACAAGAGGAAATATGCGTGCATTAGTTCAACGTGTAAAAGAAGGCGGAGTAAAAATCTATTCCGAAAATTATGAGCAAAGCATTCAAAAAGGATTAGTGATTTTGCTTGGTGTAAAAGAGGGAGATAATATTGATGATATTAATTTTGTTGCCGATAAGTGCTGTAATCTTCGAATCTTTAATGACGAAAACGATAAGATGAATCTTTCTGTAAAAGATGTTGACGGAGAGATATTGATAATTTCTCAATTTACTCTATACGGAAATGCAAGGAAAGGGAATCGTCCCAGTTTTACGGCTTCGGCAAAACCGGAAAGGGCAAATGAACTTTACGAAAAATTTATTTTACGTCTGAAAAAAAACATTGGAGAGGGAAAGGTTAAAACCGGAATTTTTGGTGCAATGATGGAAGTTAAAATAATAAATGACGGTCCGGTTACAATTTTGGTAGAATCAAAAGAATAATTTTTCTCGTTTTTTTATTTGTAAACAAATTGAAGATTCTCTTCCATGTGCTATTTTAAAAGTACCATCTTTTTTGTTTCCGAATATCCTGCGGTTGTTAATCTGTAATAATAAATTCCGCTTGGAAATTTTGCCCCGTTGAATTTTACGGAGTGATTCCCCGCTTTTTCCGTTTTGTTTACAAGAGTTACAATTTCTCTCCCGAGCGTATCAAATACTTTTAACGTAACACTTACTACAGCAGAATTAGTTGTTTCGGGAATGGAATATCTTATTATCGTAATGGGGTTAAACGGATTGGGATAATTTTGCATCAACGAAAATTTATTTACTCCGTTTTGTGTTTCGGTTTTTACCGAAACAGTCGGTAGCAATTCAAAATCGACTATTACCGGAAGGTGATCGGCAACGGTGGTAACATCGTTGCTTTGCAAATTATATTGCGTTAAAGTATCTTGGGGCAATGCTCTTGTAAAAAGTACGTAATTGTTTACAGTTTTCATCACCGAATTTGTAAAAACAACATAATCCAATCTGCCGGGATTATATGAACTTCCTTCGTCATACCATGTAAATGTTGCCGGCATATTTGTAGTTAAAGGTTTTGAATCTTGCAAAAACGTATTATCCCAATCCGGTAAAAATGGTTCTCCGTATAAATCATTATTGATAATATTGCCGGTAATTAAAGTGGTTTGCTGTTCTTTAAATCCAACTAAATTCATATCTCCCACAATAACAATCGGGGTATTCTTATCAAGAGTTAAATTGCCGCCGTCCTTTTTGGCTTCGCGGATAAATGAAATAAAATGGTCAATCTCTTTTTGACGGGCATCGTTATTGTTACAGCACGGAGGATGTGCATCAATAAAAAGCAAACTACAGTTATATTTATTTGTCATGTCAATTAAAAATGCCGAGTTGCCATCAATGGCAAAACTCTGCTTTATCGGGAAACGGCTAACCACTTTAATATCGCTTTCGGTTGAGGAATAGTACCATTTTTCTTCTCCGGAAGAAGGGAGAAACTCCTCAATCAAATTGGCGGTTTCTTCCGCTGTGTGCTTGTAGATTTCCTGAAAACCGATAATATCAGGTTGGGTTGCCTTAAATATTCTTTTATGTGTTTCCTTATTAGCGTCTAAAAAAAGCCGATCGCGTTCAATGTTATAAGATATAATTCTAAGATGATTTTTATTTGTTTTATTTATTGAATACGAAACATTAATCTGTGGCGATGTTTGAGAAAGTTTATATTCAAAACCGTTGGTATTATCGGGAATAATGTCTCCGTCGGGAATATCATTTTTAACAACAATATGGAGTAGGGAATCCTGAAAAATTTTGATTCCGTTTATTGCGGAATTTAAATCCAGTTCCATTTCAAAGATTGTTGAAGTAACGGTTGGGAGAGTAACAATACCGATATCTTTATGTTTAATGTAATTTTCAGTGTTGTTGTAATGGAAAATTCCTTTCCTTGTTCCGAAATAATATTCAAGTTCGGCACCTATCCCGTTAATTGCAAAGCCTGTGGTGGGATTATTATCAGTATCAATATAAAGGATAATGTTATTATCATTTTGAAGATTTATTTCCGTATTCAATTTAAGCAGAAGAAATAAAAAATTATCATAATTATCCGCTTTTAACCGAATCAAATCAAGTCCCGAAGTAACATCTCCGGAGTCGGAAACTCCGCTTGAGTTTTGCCAATCTTCATATTTTTCATCAAGGATTATTCTGTAATTTTGAGAATAACCATTGCTGAAAAAAAACATTAATAACAAAATATATACAATAATATATTTATTCATTTTTACTCATATTAATTTTAACATAAGTTTAAGATAACCCCTTTACAAAAAAATAAAAAGGGAAATATTCCCTTGCAATTTTGAGCATTGTAAGTGTAACTTATAATTTGAATTTGTTTTTATATTGCAAGGAAGAATAAATATTGAAAACGTTTCTTATTTGGCTGCTTGCCGTTATTATTACTCTTTCGTCAGCTATTTACCAGCGTATTACAGGTCCCACTCACCCTATTTCCGGAAGTGTTAATTTTAATAATCAAGAAATATGTTATCATTTTTACAGAAGTCACGGCGGAACATCCGATCAAACGGTTGCAATTCCCGTATCCGATACATCTTTTACCGGAATACTTTTTTGGAAACGCTACAAAACAGGTGATTCTTGGCGTAAAATTAAAATGCACAGGCGTAACGATTCTCTTGTTGCATCTCTTCCAAATCAACCTCCTGCAGGTAAGTTGGAATATTTCGTAAAAATATCCGATAACAAAAACTCCATTACTCTCCCTCAAAAACATACTGTGGTAATAAGATTTAAAGGTGCGGTTCCGACACCGATTTTAATTATTCATATAATTTTTATGTTTACCGCAATGCTTTTATCCGTCAGAACCGGTCTGGAATTTTTCAGAAAAGAACCTAAACTGTATAAATTAACTTATTGGACTCTTGCCACATTGACCATAGGCGGTCTCATTTTCGGGCCGTTGGTGCAGCAATACGCATTTGGAGCTTTGTGGACAGGCTTTCCTTTCGGGCACGATTTAACGGATAATAAAACACTTATAATTTTCGTAGGATGGCTTATTGCATTATTGATGTATAAAAGAGCAAAACATCCTGCGCGGTGGGCTTTTGCCGCATCGTTATTGATGATGCTTATTTATCTTATCCCTCACAGTGCGTTGGGTTCTGAATTGGATTACAATAAATTGGACAAAGAAAAAGCCAAGCAAGAAAAACTGATAAATAAAAATACAATAAATGATACTACAAAAACCGAGGATAACAAAAAATGAAAAAAACTATCTTTATTCTGATGCTACTCTTTTCCGTAGCAATGGCGCAAGATTCTCTCCAATCTTTTATTTCAATAAAAAGTACTGGTGTTGAGAAATTTTTGAAAGAACATCCCGAATATGACGGACGTGGAACAATTGTAATGATTCTTGATACGGGAATTGATGTAGGGCTTGACGGATTAAAAAAAACAACAACCGGGGAAGATAAAATTCTTGATGTTCAAGATTTTACGGGGCAGGGCGATGTTCCTATTTATGAAGCGAAATTGGACGAAATAGATGATACACTTTGTTTTATCAACGAAGAGAAAAGATTGCGTGTTAATCTTACCGATTCTTTATCCCTTAGTGCAATTGACGATAAATATTATATTGGCGTTTTAAGCGAAAATCTTTGGCTTAATTCCGGTTCGCGTATTAGTGATGTAAACAAAAACGGCAAAAAAAATGATGAATTTTATTTTGTTGTTTTTAAAACAAAAAAGGAGGAAGAATCTTTCGACGTAGCATACTTTGACTTGAATTTAAATGGTGATTTATCGGATGAAATCCCTCTACGCAATTATAAAGAGAAGCATCAAACCCTCGATTTTACTGATGATGGTTTCCCCCCCTTTTCTATTGCATTGAATATTTTTATCGACAAAGGAAAAATTACACTCTTTTTTGATGACGGTAGTCACGGAACGCATTGTGCAGGAATTGCTTGCGGAAATAATATAGGGGGTACATCTTTGCACGGAGTTGCACCGGGTGCATATTTAATGTGTTTTAAATTGGGTAACAATAATCTTTCCGGCGGAGCAACGGTTACCGAAAGTATGAAGAAAGCATATCTTTATGCCGATAAGATTTCAAAAGAACGTGAAGAGCCGTGTATTATAAATATGAGTTTCGGTATCGGTTCTGTGATAGAAGGGCAATCCGATATGGAAAAATTTATTGAAAAATTGGTTAAAGATAATCCTTACCTTTATATTGCCACTTCAAACGGAAATGACGGTCCCGGAATTTCTACCACAGGGTTACCGGCTGCAACAAGTTCCATATTCTCTTCCGGTGCGGTGCTTGCACAAGATGTAGGAAACGATATGTACGGAACTGTTCTGAGTAAGGATATTATCTTACACTTTTCTTCGCGCGGTGGCGAAGTTGCAAAACCTGATGTTGTTTCGCCGGGAGCTGCAACTTCAACCGTTCCTAATTTTATGCCGGTTGACAGGTTCTGGGGAACAAGCATGGCTTCTCCATATTCAACAGGTGTGATGGCTTTATTGCTGAGTGCCGCAAAAGCAGAGTTCCCCGATGTGAAGATTCCGTCCGGATTTTTATATAAAGTTATTAGAGAAAGTGCAACTCCAATGCAAGGATACGATAGAATTGACCAGGGCGGCGGGTTGATAAATGTTGTTAAAGCATTTGAGTTATTAAAAAAGTATGTTAATAACGGAGAATTAAAACGTTTTGAAACATACACCATTACTGCTTTTGCTCCTAACATGCCTAAGGAAAAAGCTCCCGCAATGTACATCAGAAACGGTTCCTATTTAACCGGTGATGAAAGTTTTGCTTTTCAGGTAAAAAGAGATAATTTAATTGGAAGCAAAAAGTTTTACAGAATTTATAACATTAAAAGTGATAGCGACTGGTTGGTGCCTGTTACAAAACAAACAAGAATAAGAAACACCAATTCCGCAACGGTTTCTTACCGTTTGGATAAATCGAAAATGACAAAGCCCGGTATGTATAACGGCAGCATTACGGCATATAGATATAAAACTAAAATTCCGGAATTTAGTATGATGGCAACGGTTATTATCCCTTATGAATTTAATGCCGCCAACCGTTATTCGGCAATGTGGGAAAATGAAGAGATTGAACAAGGAGCACATAAAAGATATTTCCTTGAAGTTCCAGCCGGAGCTAATTCCTTAAGAATAAAATTGAATTCGGCTAATAATAAATTTACAAGTCTTCGTATGTATTTACACGATCCTAACGGTGAAGAGGTTGGAGCAAGTTATTTGTTTTCAGGACTAAGTGATGAGACCAATGAAAAATATTATTACAATTTACAACCGGGTGTTTACGAATTGGTTATTCTCGGACAATTTTCCGCCAAAGAAAAATCAATTTATGATTTAACCGTTGAATTCAAAGGACTTACCAGAATTGACGGTGACCAAGTAATAAGCAGTAAAGATAACAGTTTAAATGTTGTTAATTATTTGAACAAAGTGGATACATACAGAATGAGCGGAAATTTATCAGGATATCAAAAGAATTATTCTTTGATTTTGGATAGTGTTGAAACTTACGACTATAATTTTACAATATTCAAAGGCGAAAAAGCAAAGTTCTTTGAGATAGAAGTTTCTAAAGAGGATTTTAACAAAGTAACGGATTTTGCCGTTGTAATTTACGATACAAATGGAAAAGCATTAAGTTCAGACGGGCTTTCTTATAATACCGGTTCAATTTCCATCTTTAACACTTTCAATAAAGATAGTGTTAATCTAACCCTAAGATTTATTCCCGCATATGCAACCGGAGTTGGTAATATGACTGTAAATATCAAAGAAACAACTTTGTTAGAAGATAAAAAAGAGATAAGAGTAACGTGTGAAAATTCAAAAAGAATTACTATGTATCCTTCAGTTACAAAAAAAATAAAATTAAAATACAGATTACCTAAAACAAAAATTCCTAAAGATGCATGTTATTACGGAAAAATATATTTTAAATCATTAAATAC
>CAZTYP010000115.1:0-13222 GCA_964617555.1 uncultured Melioribacteraceae bacterium
AAACAATATAAAAAGGGAGCAGATTTTGCGGGAGCAGATTGTAAAATAATAAATTTGATAGATTTAGAGTTCTCACCGATATTAAAATATGGTTATAGAAAAAAAACAAAACTGGAAACAGATTTGATAAATGTTCAAAATGACATTTTGGAATCAGATCATTTGGTTTTTGTATATCCAACCTGGTGGGGAACACAACCCGCCTTATTGAAGGGATTTATTGACAGAGTGTTTTTACCCAAATTTGCTTTTAGGTATCGAGAAAATTCTCTGCTTTGGGATAAACTATTAAAAGGAAAAACCGGAAGGCTGATTGTAACGATGGATACTCCTAAGTGGTATTACAATCTTGTTTATAAACGGCCCGGGCATAATTCAATGAAAAAAGGAATATTAGGATTTTGTGGAATAAAGCCGGTGAAAATAATAACATTGAGTCCAATAAAATCATCGAATGAATCCAAAAGACAAAAATGGTTAAAACAAATTGAGAAAATAGGACAAAAAATGAATTAGCACTGGCAGCTGCAAACAAAGGCTATAAAGAATAGGCGAAATAATAGTAGTATCAGGGCTTGTGCCCCGTTTGAAGTTTCTTGTAAATTGAAAGTTTTGAACTTCGAAATTGCCTGTCCTGAGGTTTTGAATTAATATCAAAAAATTACAATGAAATTGAAATAACAGAAAGTAATATAAAAAATTCGTATAATTTATTATTAAAACATAGTGATAAAGATAAATGGTACAAGGAAGAATATAATCAACATTCAAATGCTGCTGAAGCAGCATTGTCCAACCAAATAAAGCAGATTATTTTTCAAACAACAAATCCGGAATTTGAAACAGAAGATGCAATGAAAAATTTAATTGAAAAACATGGTATTTGAGCATGATTAAATTATTCGATAAAATAAAACTGATGAAAAACACCACCCAACAATAACTATAAGCAATACGGGGGAAGTGATAAAAATGAAAATAATGAATAAAAACAAACGACATGGCGGTTTGAAAATGAGTAGCGTTGTATTATTCCTTATGCTCATTATCTTGAATAGTTGTAACAATAATCCGAAATTGAAAGCGGGCGAAGGATATATTGAAGTTACCGGAGGGAAGTTATGGTATAAGATTGTGGGAGAAGGGGATAAAACACCTGTTTTGATTTTACATGGCGGACCCGGGGCAACGTCATATTATTTAAGACCGCTTTCCGCTTTAAGTACGGATAGACCTGTTATCTTTTTTGATCAACTCGGTTGCGGACGTTCCACGCTTGAAATGGATACGACACAAATGAACATTAAATTTTATGTCGATGAAGTATATCAAGTAAAAAAAGCATTAGGGTTAAAGAATTTTTATTTGTACGGTCAATCTTGGGGAACTATTTTAGGAGTCGAATACTACTTTGCGCATCCCGAAGGAATCAAAGGTATTATTTTGGCAAGCCCGGCTTTAAGCGGGAAATTATGGATTAGAGATGCCCAATTATTATTAAGCCGGCTTCCCGATTCTTTGCAAAAAGTAATTCGTAAATATGAAAAATTAAAAGAATTCCATGCGCCGGAATATCAAGAAGCAATGATGGTTTATTATAAAAAACATATTGCCAGAAAATTTCCTTGGTCAGCGGATATTGAGAGTACATTTACTTATCTCGGTGAACCCGTTTACACTTATATGAACGGTCCCAGTGAATTTACATTTACCGGTACAATGCAACATTATGATGCAACGAGCAAACTCCAAAAAATCAAAGTGCCTTCTTTGTTCATTTGTGGCGAATATGACGAAGCAAGACCCGAAACAACTCAATATTATGCCGGCTTGGTCCCCAATTCGAAATTTGTAGTAATTAAAGATGCCGCTCATATGACCATGCAAGATAATCCCGAACAAGATATCAGAGAAATTAGGCGTTTTTTAGAAGAGATTGAAAAATATTAAATGATTAATTAAATAAAAAAGAAATACCACGGAACGTTGTAAATTTAAAAGGGTCTTCCCTTCATATTACTTTACGCCGTTTGCCCTTATTTTACGATTTTGTTTTAAAGTAAATTTAAATTTTTCGGTTTTTATAAAAGGTGTAACAATTAATAAAGATTGATTATGATTGCATAACTCGAAGTTGTAAAAAGTCGACGGGCATGTTTATAACCGTTATAAAAATGTTTAGAAAAACGCAGTGGTTTTTTAATAAATTCGGTTTCAATTAATCGTCGGCTACTTTTTCCAAATAACTTTTGTATAAACTTTGGGGCATAGAATCGATTATTTTATGTAACTCCTCTTTGGAAATAAATCCTTTTGTATATGCAATCTCTTCTATACAAGCAACTTTAAGTCCTTGTCGTTCTTCAATAACCCCGAAAAAATTGGATGCTTGCAGCAATGCTGTAGGAGTTCCGGTATCCAACCAAGCTACACCTCTGCCAATTACTTTAACATTTAATTTGTTTTGTTCCAAATACTTTTTGTTTACATCGGTAATTTCAAGCTCTCCGCGTGCCGAAGGAGTAAGGGCTTTTGCAATCTGCACAACAGAATTATCATAAAGATATATTCCCGGAACTGCGTAATTAGATTTTGGGTTATTCGGTTTTTCTTGCAAGGAAATAACTTTTCCCTCTTTATTGAACTCCACAATACCGTAGCGTTCCGGGTCGGTTACTCTGTAGGCAAAAACGGTTCCCCCCTCATTAAAATTTTCCAAAGCGGAATAGAAAAAATTTAATTTACCGTAAAATATATTGTCACCCAATATCAAAGTAACCGAATCGTTCCCGATAAAATTTTCGCCGATAATAAACGCTTCGGCAATTCCGTTCGGTTTTTCTTGAACGGCATATTCTATTTTCATTCCTATTTGCGAGCCGTTTCCGAAAAGCTGTTTGTAAAGCGGAATTGTTTCCTTGTTGGAAATAATCAATACCTCGTTTATTCCTCCGAGCATAAGGAGCGAAAGAGGATAATAAATTAGCGGTTTATCGTAAATTAAGGCAAGTTGTTTGCTATAGATTTTTGTAATCGGGTAAAGACGCGAGCCGGAACCGCCGGCAAGTATTATTCCTTTCATATTATACCTCTAATCGGAAACGGTTATGTAACCGGTTGCAACCAAAACCTCTTCGCTGTTATAAATAGAGATTCTATAATCGCCGGGTGTTTTAAATTTGATTTTAAAAAAAGTATCCATCCATTCCGGATTGATTTTGAATTTTTTAGATTCTACGTATTCATCATATTCAAAAGAGCGGTGTTCTTTTTTCCAAATATCTACAAGAATTATATCGGTTTTCAGGGGAGAAAAATTTGTTATTTTTATGTAAATCTGTCCGTCGTTTTCGCGGAGAGATGCTCTGTTTGTTATCCCCATCGGTGTTCCGCCCACAAGAACTTTTTTGCAAAAAATTAATTTAACATTATCGTAATAATTACTGCGTTTAATTACTTTCGGCTGTTTGCTCTTTTTTTCGGCAACAGTAACAATAACGGAGGCAAGTTGTTGTTGTGAAACATTAATATAATAAAGTTTGTATTTACCGGGTTCGGTAAATTTGTAATCGTAATAAATCCTGCGTTGATTTTTTTTAATGTTAACCGATTTACTGTCGTACGGTTGATATTTTCCGCCGGAATATTTATCGACAAAAAGATAAACGATATCCCCTTCCACGGTGTTGTTTTCCATATCCAGAATAACATGAAGCGTTCTGCCCCAGGGGGGTATTTCCCAATAGTTATCGGCATTAATAGGTTCAAAATCATCTGTCATGGAATCAGCAACGTATATTGTTTGAGCCGTTATTATTGACGATAAAAGAGTAACAAATAAAAATAATTGAAATAGTTTTTTCATTTTTCCCTACTCTGTTTTTATTTTTTCCAGAATGACGGTGAGAAAATAATCAGAACAGTAAAAAGTTCCAAACGTCCGAGCATCATTAAAAAGGATAAAATCCATTTGCCAATATCCGGGATGTGCGAAAAGTTATCCGAAGGACCGACACCTTCTATTGCCGGCCCGACATTTCCGAGCGAAGTTGCCACACTTCCCATAGCGGTTAAGAAATCCAGACCTACCATAGTCATCACAATTGTTCCCGCAACAAAAATTGCTATATAAAATAAAAGGAAAGCCATTATGTTAAAGATAATATCTTTACCTACACTTATGTTGTTATAACGCACCGGTATTACCGCTCTGGGATGAATCAATCTTTTCAATTCCAAAGCGCTGTTTTTAATTAAAAGCCAATGCCTTACAACTTTCACACTTCCTCCGGTAGAGCCGGCGGAGCCGCCGATAAAGAGCATCAAGAAAAAGAGCGTGTGATAAAAAACTCCCCACATTTCGTAATCGGCGGTAACGTAACCCGTTGTTGTAATCATAGATACGGTTTGGAAAAGCGAGTCGCGGAACGAGAGTTCAAAATTTACTTGGTGTGTTGAGTATAAACCTATTGTAATAACAATAGTAAAAGCAACAATAATAAACGAGTAAAATCTAAACTCTTCGTTTTTATAAACCTGCTTGAAATTGCGATGCAGTAAATAATAGTGGAGTGAAAAATTCATACCGGCCATAAACATAAAAAGCACGATGATATATTGAATAAAAGGGGAAGGGTAGGCAGCAATACTGGCTTGTTTAGTGGAAAACCCTCCCGTAGCCATTGTTGTAAAAGTGTGATTGACGGCATCAAAAACCGACATTCCTCCAATAAGCAACAGAATAAATTCGGCAAAGGAAAGGATAACATAAATTCCCCAAAGACGTTTAGCCGTTTCGCGTACACGCGGATGTATTTTATCTTTTGTAGGACCTGGAACTTCGGCAACAAAAAGTTGCATTCCGCCAATTCCGAGGAAAGGAAGAATTGCAATTGAAAGGACGATAAAGCCCATTCCGCCTAACCACTGTGTTAACGATCTCCAAAATAAAAGTCCGTGAGGAACGGCTTCAATATTGTTTAATATTGATGCCCCCGTAGTGGTAAAACCGGACATGGTTTCAAAAAAAGCATCGGTAAAAGAAGGGATTGCACCGTGAATTACGAAAGGTAAGGCTCCGAAAAAGGACATAACAATCCAGCCCAATGTAACAACAATATAGCCTTCGCGTTTGGAAATTTCCTTGCTCTTGCTTTTTGTAAACCAATAAAGAACAAAACCAATCACTGCAATCCCGAGTCCGGTGGAAAGAAGAACCGCAACATCGTTATCGCCGTAATAAAGCGAAAACGGAATACCCGTAAGCATTGCAAGTCCGTCCAAAATCATAAGGAAACTTACAAAATTCAATATTACTTTATAATTAACCATTTTAATTAAAAAAGCCGTCTATTTTTTTTATACTCTCTTCCAAAGCAAATACAACCACTTTATCTCCCGGCATAAACTGAGTTGTACCAATGGTAATGTATCCCTTATTATTGCGTATGTAACCGCCGAGTAAAACGTTTTTCGGGAGTTTCAAATCTTTAACCGGATTTTTTGTAATTGGGGTTCCTTCTTTAACAATATATTCCAGAACTTCCGCATTCATAGTTGAAAGTGAAAGCGAAGAGATGATATTCGATTTTTTAATAAACCTGGAAATTACATTTGCGGCAATAAGTTTTTTATTAATTAAGGAATCGAGCCCGATAGTTTGAGTAAGGGGGACATAATCGCTGTTATCCACTTGTGCAATACTCTTTTTTACTCCCAGATGTTTTGCCATAAGGGAAGTAATGATATTCGTTTCGGCATTTCCGGTAACCGCTATAAAGGCATCCATATCAATAATGGATTCTTGAGCAAGCAAATCAATATCTCTTCCGTCTCCTTCTATTATCAAAGTTTTTCTCAGATAGTCGGCAAGCTCTAAAGCCTTATCGCTATTGGACTCTATTAATTTTACATTAAATTTATCTTCCAATAACTTGGCGGTTTTTCGTCCTATTTTACCGCCTCCCAGTATCATTAAATTATCGATGCTTTGGTTGTTTTTGCCCACAATTTTAAGAACATTATCAATACCGCTTTGTGTTGTAATAAAAAAAACTTGGTCGTTTAGCTTAAATCTGTTTTCCCCGCTTGGAATAATGGTTTCGGCATTTCTGTAAATAGCTACAACTCTAAAAGAAGAAGTATCGTGCAGTTTGGATATTTCGTGCATTGTCATATTCAAAACGGGAACATCTTCATCAATTTTTATTCCTACAATAGAGAGTTTACCCCGTTCAATATCAACAATATCGGTAGCGGAAGAGTGTTCAATAAGTTTTACAATTTCGCGAGCCGCCAATTCTTCGGGATAAATTAAATAATCTATTCCCAAAGATTTTATCATATCAAGATTTTCATCGGCAACATATTCCGCACTACTTACGCGGGCAATTGTAACTTTTGCACCCAATTTTTTTGAAAGAGTTGCGGTGGTAACATTAACGGCTTCGTTAGATGTAACGGCAACAACCAAATCGGTTTCGTCTATTCTGGCATCCTTTAAAAGTTTGATGGAAGTTGAAGAGCCTTGCAAAGTCATTACGTCACTTGTTGAACCGCTTTTATCGATTTGTGTTTCGTCAAGGTCAATAATGGTAATATCGTGTTCTTGGCTCGAGAGTTGTTTTGCAAGATGAAATCCAACCTCTCCGGCACCTGCAATTATTATACGCATAGTTTATTATTCCGAATTTCTTTTTAATTTTAAAATTACATTTGTTTGTTAAATAATGCTAATTTTAAATATATTGATATTTACAAAGATAATTACTAATAAAAAAAAGAGTTCCGAATTGAAAAAGCTACTAATAATATCTCTGTTGTTACTTACAATAATTGGTTGTACACAATCTGAAAAAGAAATTTCAAAGAACCTGTTGGAAATTAAATTGGCGGGAGATTTATCAGAACGAACACTTGAAGCATCCGGATTGGCTTGGTATAAAAATTACCTTATTATTCTTCCTCAGTTTCCCCACAAATGGGATAACCGATTTGACGGAGCTCTTTTCTATATAGAAAAGGAAAGAATTAATGATTACATTTCCGGCAAAAACAGAAAACCTATTATTGGCAAAAGAATCGGCTTTATTGCAAAAGGACTGGACGACATAGGTAAACGCAAAGGCTCCGGTTACGAAGCAATTACATTCGTGGATGATACCGTTTTTGTCTCTATCGAATCCGTTAACAATCACATTTCAACGGATTATGTTGTAAGGGGAATAATTGATTTTGAAAAGAAGGCTATTACGCTTAATGCCGATTCCAAAAAAGAAATTAAGTCCCAAACGGGAATTCACAATATGGGCGAAGAAACCATTTTGCAATACCGAAACAACATCTATACCATTCACGAAGCCAACGGGGTAAATGTTAATTCAGCTCCGCATGCCGCCCAATTAAATTTTTCCTTAACCCACCTTGAAAAAATTCCGTTTCCCAATGTGGAATACAGAATCACCGATGCAACCGCACCGGATTCTTCCGGCCGCTTTTTTGCAACGAATTATTATTATCCGGGTGAGTACAAGAAGTTGTTGCCCGATTTGCCGAACGAGAAAAAAGATATTGCCGTTGAAAGAATTTTAGAATTTAAAATTAATAATTCCGGAATTATCAGAACAAAAACCGAACCTATAATTTTAGATAACGCACAATATAAAGGCGGCAGAAATTGGGAAGGTATTGTTAAAACGGAAAAAGGTTTTTTGCTGATTACCGACATGTATCCCAGAACAATTTTGGCATATTATAAGCTATAAAACTTATTATGCACCGTTTTTTATTTTAAAAAGCAAGTAACAAAAACAGAGCAAAAAAACAACAGGCATAACTCCGAAATCTATCCGATACTCTGAGGGTCCATATCAATCAATAATTTTATATCGCTGAATTTGGAGCGTTGATTATATTCAATAAAGGAATTAAGAACAGCGGTGCGTAAAAGTTTACCGCTCGGGTCTGTCTCTTTTTTACTTTTTATCAAAATTTTGAATTGATATTTTCCTTTTAGCTTTGCAATAATAGAAGGGGAAGGGACGGAGATTAACAACGATGCTTTTTGTTTAATTAAAATATTATAAAAATCCGTAAGTGCTCCGCGTGCTTTTGTTTCCGATTCGTCTTTTGTTTCTATCAAACATAAACGAGAGAAGGGGGGGTAGTTGTTTTTTTTGCGAAGTTCTATCTCTTTTTCGTAAAAACCGAGGTAATCGTTTGCAACAACTTTTTGTAAAACAAAGTGGGATTTGTTTTCCGTTTGTATAATTACTTCGCCCTCGGTTTTGCTTCTGCCAGCTCTGCCCGATACTTGGGTTAGTAGTTGGAATGTTCTTTCGTCGGCTCTGAAATCGGGGAGCCACAACGTAGTTTCGGCAGAGATTACACCCACCAAAGTAACATTCGAAAAATCAAGCCCCTTAGCCACAATTTGGGTACCTACAAGAATTTGAGTTTCACCTTTACCGAATCTATTCAGAATTTCTCCGAGCTTCCCCTTTTTTGTAAGTGTGTCGGAATCTATTCTTTCAATTTTAACATCGGGAAAGTGGTAATAAAGCTCGTCTTCCACGCGTTGAGTTCCCGTGCCGAAAAATTTTAGAGAGAGTGAACCGCAATTTGTACAAGCTTTCGGAACCGGCTTGGTAAGTCCGCAGTAATGACATTGCAACAGATTTTTTTGGATATGGTGCACCAGAGAAACGGAGCAATTTTCACACATTTCAATCTCTCCGCAATCCTCACAATAAATTTGAGTTGCAAAGCCCCTTCTGTTTTGTAACAAAATAACCGATTCGTTCTTGTTAAGTCTGTTGCGTATTTCGGATAACAGCAAATCAGAGAAGATTCCGTTCATCTTTTTTCTTTTTCGTTCAATATTAATATCCACCAATTTAATTACGGGCAGTTTGGCGTTATCTATTCTCTCTTTTAATTCCAGCAATTCGTATTTACCGTTAAGGGCGTTATACATGCTTTCGGTTGAAGGGGTAGCCGAGCCGAGTAAGACTGGGGCATTATTTAGCGAAGCACGTACTACGGCGGCATCGCGTGCATTGTAGCGGGGTATTAAATCGTATTGTTTGTAGCTGGAATCGTGTTCTTCGTCAACTATAATTATTCCTATATTTTTTAGAGGGGCAAACAGAGCGGAGCGGGGACCTATAACAATGCGATATTTTCCGTTAATAATTCCCCGCCACGAGTCGTAACGTTCGCCCAAAGACATTCTGCTGTGCAAAACCGTTACATCGTTGCCCAGTTCGTTGTAAAAGCGTGCCGTTATTTGCGGGGTAAGAGAAATTTCGGGAACAAGAACTATGGCGTTGCGTCCGCCGGACAAAGTGTTTTTAACAAGTTCAATATATACTTGTGTTTTTCCGCTTCCGGTAACGCCATGCAACAAATATCCTTTAAATTCTTTTCCGGATATGTTTTTCGAGATTTTTTTTATTATCTCTTTTTGTTCAGATGTAAGCGTAAAAGTCTTTTTTACCTCTTCATAAGTTTCAATATATTTTCGCTCAACCTCTTTATAAAAAATATCTATCAAATCTTTTTTAAATAAAGAATTAACTGAAGAGGGATTAGTATTTGTTTTTTTAAGCAATTCGGTCAGTGGTTTTGCTTCATTGGGAGAACTGAGCAATTCCATCAAAACAACCACTTGTTTAACAGAGCGTTTTTCTATTTCGGGCAATGCGGCGTAAATTTCATCTATTCCTTTATTAAGTTTTACGAACTTAATTTTTTTTGCTTTTATTTTTGCATTTTCAACAACGGTAAGTTGTGTTATCGCTCCTTTTTTTTCGAGGCGGTTTAATATGGAATAAATCGATTTTCGTTTAACCTCTTTTTGTAACATCGAAATAGTAAAACTTTCTTTGGTGCTTAACAGATTAAGTAATTTTGCACGTACCGTATTTTTATTCTTTTCCTGTTGATAAAGCTCAAAGCAAAAATCGGTATCGGCAACAATCTTTCTTTTGGATTCAACATCGGAACCGTATGGTACCGAATTACGCAGTGCTTCGCCAAGCGAGCAGATATAATAATCGCTTATCCACTCGTAAAATTTTATATCGGTTTCATCAAAAATAGGATGTTTATCAAGCACATCCAGAATCGGTTTTATGTTATGCTCGGTATCGGCTTGTTGCATAAGCTCTGTAACAAAACCGGTTAAGGTTCTTTTACCGAAAGGGACCACAACCCGCACGCCAGTTTGCACCAATTCCTCCAATTCATCGGGGATTAAGTATGAAAAGGCGTTTCTGAACGGGAGCGGAAAAACCACTTTAGCGTACATAAAACCTCTTACATGCAGCTGAGTTATTTGATGTTTTTTTTATTTTCATATTGTTGCCGCTTCGGTTAAAGTAAGTGTTCGCTTATAAACATCAAGTTCCGCATTAATTCCGAAAGGTATTGTATATTTATTTTCCACATGGCCGAAAGAGAGCCCGTAAACCACGGGAATTCCCAAATTAAACAATCTATCGTACAAAACCTCCTTAAGCGAAAGAGTTTGTTCTCCCTTAGCCGAGCCGACTTTTGCATCACATTTTCTGAAAATTCCGAGAGCAATTCCCGAAACTTCTTCGAGTTTTCCTGCTTGATAAAGATGAGTAAGCATTCGGTCAATTCTATAAGGCTTTTCGTCAATCTCTTCGAGATAAAGAATTTTATTTTTGTAGCTGACATCATAAGGTGTTCCGAGGAATGTAACGGCAAGACTGAGATTACCGCCAATCAGCTCTCCTTTGGCTTTTCCGCCCCTTATTGTGTAAATTTCAAAATCGCTGCCGCGTAAGGAATCGTCTGCCGGAGTAAGCACTGTTTTTTCATGCGGGTTCATAATAACATTTATAAGATTATTAACGGAAAACTCGTTAAAGGTTGATGTTGCCACGGGGCCGTGAAAAGTAACTAATCCGGTTTGCGAAAAAATTGCATAATGTAGTGCGGTAATATCGCTGTAGCCGACAAGCACTTTCGGATTTGCTTTTATTGCATCATAATTTATCATGCGTAATATTCTTGCAACGCCGTATCCGCCCCGCACGCAAAAGATACCGTCAACTTTATCATTTTGAAACATATGATTCAAATCTGCAGCCCGCACTTCATCTTTTCCGGCAAGATAACCGTATCGGTCAAGAATTCTATCGGTATAGTACGGTTTAAGCCCCAATTTTTCAATGTTTTCTATTGCCTCGTTCAAATCCGATTTGTCAATATACCCTGCGGGAGTAATCAATCCAACGGTATCCCCCTTTTTTAATCTCTTGGGTTTAATTTTTTTTATTGTAGGAATTGTTCGGGTGTTTGCCCCGGTAAAACCGGTTGCGGATAATGCAGCGGTTAAAATAGTTGAATTACGAATAAATTCTCGGCGTTTCATAACTTATCCTTTTTTTTGAGGAAGTATAAATTCAAAAATAATAAAGCGATTATTAGAATGCATTTAAATATTTTTATTTTAACTGTAATATTGCTTGTTTTTAGTACCTTATGTAAGGAAAAAACTTTTTGTCGTGGGAAAAATTTTCCGTATCAATATTATTTTAGCAATAAACTACAGATTCAAATATATTTTTGAATCATTATAAAAAAACGATGCTGTTTTATACTTCAAAGTTAAATTATTATTTCTGCAAATTTGGATTTTTTTCTCTTTTTATTTAATTTGCAATTTAAAGGAAAGAAAGGGGCATTTGGAAATTGAGGGGCTTTAATTTTTTTCTTTTCTTTGTATATACTCGAAAAGACTACCAAACATATGAGTAAGCACACATGCATCTTTCGTTATTTATGTGGTTTGGGTTACGGAGTGTTAAATAAACAAAACAATATAAAAAGTTTATTATACATCGTGTTAATGCAAAAGAAAAACACAGAAAAAAAGAAGCCGAAATTATTAACGCAAATTCGGAACAAAATGAGAGCGGCAAATTACAGTTCTAAAACTATAGAAGCATATATCCATTGGATTGTAGAATTTATTCGATACAGTGGCACAAAGCCGCCTGAAATGCTGGGTGAAAAAGATGTTGAGAAATATTTAACCTATCTTGCTGTAAAACGGAATGTAGCACCATCTACACAAAACCAAGCACTTGCGGCTATATTATACCTTTACAATAACATTGTAAGCAAAGAGATTGGATGGCTGGATAATGTTGTAAAATCCAAAAGAACCAGAAGACTGCCGGTTGTTTTTACAAAACAAGAAGTGCGTAATATTTTCAATTATCTTTCGGGAACACCCAAATTGGTTTGTGCGTTACTCTACGGTTCCGGTTTACGACTTGGCGAAGCGCTTCGCTTAAGGATTAAAGATATCAATTTTAAATATAAACAAATTATTGTTCGCGAAGCAAAAGGGAATAAGGACAGAATTACAACGCTCCCCGAAAAAATAATTCCCGAATTAAAAATACATTTAAACGAAATATATAAAATGCACAAAAAAGATTTGGCAAACGGATTAGGAAAGACAAAACTTCCGTTTGCACTTGCTAAAAAATATAAAAATGCCGACAGAGATTTCTATTGGCAATATGTATTTCCGGCAGATAAATTTATCATAGATAAAGAAACGGGCATTAAGTACAGATTTCATATTCACGAAAGCACGATACAACGAAAAATAAAAGAAGCTGTGCGTAAAGCCGGAATAATGAAACCGGCTACATCACATACTTTTAGGCATAGTTTTGCAACACATTTACTTGAAAACGGTTACGATATAAGAACAATACAAGAACTGTTGGGGCATGCAAGTGTAAAAACAACAATGATATACACCCATGTTGTCAATCGCGGTGCCGGGGTTCTTAGTCCCTTTGACGAATAAAAATTTACAGGATGTTATATTTGCATTTATTGCAAGATAACATTCCGTAGAGAAACAAAAAAAAGAGGGATAACTTGTTATTGTTAAACAAGTTGCATATTTTGAAAAGGAAGAAAACAATCTGTAAAAACAGCAAATAACGCAAATCTAACAACTTTAAAAAAGTTAAGGTTTTGCAAGTTAAATAATGGTTATGTTGTTTTTTTTAATAGGAGAAAAGCAAATGAATTTTTATGTAGATTTTAACGAAGTCCCAAAATCAAAAAAGAAATATTATTTAGGCTTTGCTATGTTGTTTTTTTCTGCTGTATTATTTGTTTACTCTTTTTATACTTCAAACTTCTTACTTACCGCATATTTTTT
>CAZTYP010000116.1:0-26687 GCA_964617555.1 uncultured Melioribacteraceae bacterium
TAAAGATTATCTATTAAAAAACTATCAAGAAAAACCTTTGGATATTATTGTGGGAATTGAATATAGATGGTAATTAATTATTGTGTTTTATCTTTCTAATATGTAATATTTGTAAACATCGAATAGCATCCGGAGAAAAAAATGGATAAGAATTCATTAAAAAAAATTATTTTGGAAAAGTTAGGAACTACCAATGAAGAAGCATTTTCCGATTTTTTACAGAGCGTAGTTCAACATCTTAAAGAAAACCAAACTATTAAGATTAACGATATAGGATATTTTCAGTTACAAAAAGAGCCTCTTTCAAGGATGGAAAGAAGGGGGGAAACTGCCGATAAAAAAAATATTTTAGTTTTCCTTCCGCTTGACGAAGAAAAACCTATCCCACTTGAAGTTAACAAAATACAAGAAGCCTCACATGAATTTGATGAATCGGTTTTTGATATAGAAATAAATAAGCCGACAATAATTTCAGATGACGAAATCAATGACAATACGGAAATAAAAATTGAAGAACTGATAGAAAGCGGTGAATTGCTGGATAATTTTGATGTGATGGAAAACGCTTCTTCAGACTCTTCTTCGGAGAACATTGGTGAGGAGTTTGACGAATTTGATACGTCAGGAATTTTTGATGATGATGATGATTTGGAAGAAACAACTAATCCTAACGAAATTACTGAGGCGGAAATAAATAAGGATTTTTTAAGCGATTCGGATATCGAAAAAATTGAGGAGGATATTTCCTTTGCCGGTTCGGAAGATACCTACGAAGAGGATAACAACCATAAAAAGACGGATGACGGTAATGATGAAATTGAAAATCCTTTTGATGAATTAGAAGAGTTTATTGTAAATGACGATATACTTAATGATGATGAAACGGAATTATCCGAAGATGACGATGTTAAAAATATTGAAAGCGAAAAGGACAGACCCGAAACAGTAGAGGACTCGAAAGAAGAATTTGTAACCGAAGATGAAGAAAGCAAAGTAACAAGTTACTCAACACTAAGAAACAGACACGAAAAACCTTGGTTCCGTAGCCCTGTTTTTATGGTTTTGGCTGGCGGTGTTTTTATAATGTTTCTTATAATTTTATATTTTTCCGTTTCTTCTAAAGGTAACAGCAAAAAAGGGAGGTATATTACCGCAAACAAAACGGAGATTGAAACCGTTAACAAAAAAGAAACGGATAATAAAGGGAAAACGGTCTCGGAGAGGTTGAATAAAAAAATGAACGAAAAAAATAATTCGAACCAAAATAATGCAAGTCACTCCGGCAAAAAAATGAAACGGAAGAATTCAAAATCAGAACTGACGGGGCTCTACAGAGATATTCCTAATGATAAATCCATTACGGATAGAATTTATTTTGACGGTGAACGTTATATGGTTCAAGCTTCGTCTTGGCGTAGCAGTTCCATTGCCGAACATGAAGTTGAAAAATTAAAAAAACGCGGTTTTGATGCTTTTATTTTTAAGTGTTACATCAAATCTAAAAAAGGAACATGGAACCGTGTACGTATCGGATATTTTAATACCAAAAAAGAAGCGGAAGAATTTTTAAGAAAAAATAAAATTTAGAAAAGGAAAAACATGAATTTATTATCAGTTGTATTAAAGGGCGGATGGGTAATGTTATTTATATTCATTGCCTCTGTTGTTGCGGTTGCAATTATTGTTGATAGGTACTTGGCAATCAGAAAATCACGTTCAAACGTACCGGTGTTTTTGGTTAAAATAAGACGTTTGTTGAAAAAGGATGACATAAAAGGCGCATTGAATGTTTGTATGGAAGAGAAAACTCCTACCGCAAATATTGTAAAAAAAGGTTTGAAAAAAATTAACTTCGGACACGAAAGAGTTAAAGAAGCAATTGAAACAGCGGGACGTCAAGAGATTAATAAATTGGAAAAGGGGTTATCCGTATTGGCAACAATTGCCGGTGTTGCACCTTTACTTGGATTTTTGGGTACTGTTACAGGAATGATTTCCGCATTTATGAGAATACAAGATTTACAAGGTTCTGCAAACCCAAGCGATTTAGCCGGCGGCATTTGGGAGGCATTGCTTACAACTGCTTTCGGACTTGCAGTTGGTATTATAGCCTATACATTTTATAATTATCTTGTAAATGCAATTAATAAGTTTGTATTGGATATTGAAATAGTTTCCAATGATGTTGTTGATATTATTGAAGAGATGAGAATGACGGAAAATAACAGAGAAGGGGAATAAATGAAATTTGAGATGCAAAATAAACCTCTCACAATTTTTCATTTTTCGTCATTAACCGATATTGTGATGTTACTACTTATTTTCTTTTTGCTTACTTCGCAGTTTGTAATCCAAACCGGTGTTAAAGTGCAATTACCCGCAGCGAAAAATAACGAACAAACTGTTCCAACAAGGATAATTGTTTCAATTACCGAACAAGGAAAAGTTTATGTGGGAAAAGAAGAAACTTCTGTTGCGGCATTGCCTGTAAAATTGGAAAAAATGCAGAAAAAAGTTACCGAAAAAAATTTAATTATCAGAGCGGACAAAACTGCAAAAATAGATTTGGTAATAAAAGTTATTGATGCGGCAAAAGGCATTGGTATTGATAAATTTACAATTGAAACCGAAAAAGAATCGTTATGATGTTTTGGAAGAAATCGGAATATAAATCAACTGCTGTTTCCATTACAGTTCATTTGCTTGTGCTTGCATTACTTGTAGCTTTTAAAATTGAACCGGAAGCGGATTTAAGCCAATATGTTACAATCGGATTCGGAAATATTGGAAAGTCTTCCTCTGCCGGTGCAATCGATAAGAGCGAACTGAAAAAGGGAAGCAGAAAAAAAAACAATCCAAAAAAAATTGAAGTTCCTAAAGCACGAAACACAGATAAAAAAAACACCGCTGTTACGGTCAATAAAAAAAATAACAAAACGGAAGTGAAATCGGATAATAAAAAAAAGAAAAAAGAAAAAAAGAAAAAAGGGAAAGATAATTTTGTAAAAGGAGAGGGGGCATTTGGTTTTGAACTTGATTTTGGGGGTAAAGGTAAACGAAAAATTTACAGCTATTCTTTGCCGGCTTACCCTCCGGGAGTTTCCAAAGAAATTGATGTTAAACTAAGATTTACGATTTTGCCCGATGGTACCGTCGGCAGGATTATTCCGGTGCGTAAAGCCGATACAAGATTGGAAGCCGCTGCAATGAATTCCTTACGTCAATGGCGCTTTGAGGCATTACCTGAAAATGCTAAACAAGTTCCACAAATAGTATTTATAACTTTTCCGTTCAGACTTCAATAAAGGTTATTTCCTTTTTAAGATTTGTACCCCTATTATTCCTCCGAGCATACCGAAAATTATATCCGTAAAAAGACTACTGAAAAACAATGAAAGAGTGTAAAAAGCGGAAAAACCGTTGACGCGTATATTCTCTACAACTCTGGTTAAAATGGCAATTACTTCAACTTTTGTTTTTTCATCAATAGGAAAACTGTTTAATGCTGCTTGCAATTGTGCAAAAGAAGTAATTATATCGTTTTGGTGTGTAATAAATGTAATTGCGAAATCGAAAAAAGTGCCTGTAATGGCAGCCGTTAATCCGGTAATAAGCCCGAAAACAATCCCTTTTTGTATGGTCAAATTTAAATGATTTCCGTTTGCTTTTATATCCAAATATATTGAAAAATAAGCTGCGAGAGGGAGCATCAAACAACATCCGAGACTTTTTAGGACAGGTACAACTGAGAGAACACCGGCAGCAAATCCGGTTATTAACGGTGCAATATATTTTTTATTCTGCATTTTTATCCAAAAATTTTTGTAAACCAAGGTAAATATAAACAATTCCTACGGAACCGAAAAGAATTCCCGTAATAAAAGCGATGGTTTTCGAGTATGCGTATAACCCGCTTGAATAAAGCAGCACATCAATTAACATGGGCAAAGCAGCCAATAAAATAATTTTACTGTCTGTAATTTTTATTGATTTAACAAAAAGAAGTGCAAATGATGAAATAAAACCACCTAGATAAATACCCGTACACCTTGCACAAACAAGGGTATGATAATCGGCATATTCTATCAGTTTTGAACTTTGTTGATGACATACATTGGAATAGATACCATGCAAAAAAGGATATACAAAAGCAAGAGGAGGAAAAAGAGGTATAATAAATTCAACAAATATTCCGCTAAGCCAAAAGGCAATTGCAACAAAAATAAGAAGTTTAAGTTTAACCGACACAGTAAATCTATTTGTTTTTTTTGAAATGCCAAATCTCTGTTTTTGTTAACAAGTATAAGTCGTTGTTGTGTAAAATCGCTTCGATAATTCCGGAACTATCGGGCATATTTGCAGGGGTAATATTTATAAATTTTTTAATGGGTTTTAGTAAATTTTGATAGTATAACGAATCTTCGGAATTTAAAATTAAATTATTAAAGGTAATGTTGATATTTTCAGGCTGAAAATCTGTCTTGATTTTAATTAGTCCCATCCCGTATTGGTCGTATACATTCATAAAACCATTATCAAGAACAAATATTTTGGAATCTTGCGATAGGGCAAGTTTTATAGGATTTTCCAATAGGAAGTTCCCTGAACTGTAATTCCCGAAATCAAGCAGAAAATTACCGACCGAGTTATATTTCATTACTCGAGTATTGTCGGAATCCAAAACATAAATATCCCCTTGTATTGATGTGGCACAACTTGTAGGGTATCTAAAAGTGTTTTCGTCGTCAGATGTTGTTGATGGGTTTATTTCAAAAAGATAGTTTAAATCTTTATCGAAAACTTGTATTCTGTTATTATTTTTGTCGGTTACAAATACTCGTAAATCAGTGGCAAATATATCTGTTGGATTATCAAACGTGGAACTGCTCCAACCGTATCCTCCAATTGATTGAAGTTTGTTGCCCAAAGTATCTAACTTAATTATTTCATTTTTCCCTTCGTCTGCAACATAAAAAATATTTCCCGGTGTTAATGTAAAAGCAGAAGCCGAAAGAAATTTGCCGATTGCATCGGAAAATTGAAAACTCTGTGGTTTTATGGTTGAAAAGAGGGTAAATAAAAATATTAATAACAATTTTCTTTGCATACTCAAAATATAACTAGAAGTTAAGAGTAATCCAATTTAAGAAAAGTTAATTGAGTTTTGCCGAAAGTGTTAGAAGTTTTTTCTTGCCGAGTTTAAAACCCGGTTTCAGCTCAAGAGATTTATCAAACATTTTAATTGCTTTTATCCATTCGCCCTTTCGCTCGTATGCTTTTGCCAAATTATAATAAGCATAAAATTTCCCGTCAAAATTTTCCATATTAACTGCTTCTTCAAGCCAAAAAACAGCTTCGTCAATTTCGCCGGTTTGGAACAGATAGTAACCTATATCGCTGTATGCCATTCCGTAATCGGGATTTAACGAAAGTGCTTTATGACAAAAACGGATTGCATCTTCATAATTATTTTCTTTACCGTACGTCCAACCCAAATTTACAAATGCCTCTGCAGTAGGGTGTATTTCTATAGAGGCCAAATAATTGCTGCGGGCTTCAATAATATCTCCGTGCATTTGGGAATCGAATGCTATTCGAAAATATTTGTTTGCTATTTTTATACTTGTGCTTTTAAGCATGATAATTATCCGGCTTGTGTATAATTAACTGACATTTTTGAAAATTTTATGTATAAATCGTTGTTACGTTTACGTTCTCGCAAAGTCTGGTTAACAATAGAAAACCTGGTTGCCGGTTTAATATTTTTTGTAATATTTCCGGCTTGTCTGGAAGAAATTCGTATTTTGTTTTTCTCCAACAACTCTTTTTCTCGGACTAATATTTTCTTTTTTGAATTATAATTATTATGCTGCTTTCGCACTGTTTCAACATGCTGAATTTGTTTTAGAGTTACCGTGTTTCTTTTTTCCTCTCTTTTTGTTGTTTTGCAAATTAATATTTTAGAACAAAGAAATGAGAGTATTAATATAAAACTCAGAACAGAAACAACAATGAGCAATGAGTTATAAATTATCGGTACAAGTTCCATTTTTTCTCCATATCTGTTTTTAGATCATAAAAAACAAAAATCATACCATATTGTTTTTTTTATTTATGTGTAATAATTTAAATTATTAAGGAAAAAGCTTGCATCATTTTGGGAATTATTCTCAAAATGAATTGGAACAAAAAGCGAGTAGGGTTGTTTTTTAATAGTAATCTGAGTATATATTTTATAACTTAAAATGTTATTATTTTGATGATTAATATGGGAATAGATATGAAATTGACAATGCTCGATCGCAGTACCTACCTTAAAGGATTGATGCTTTTAATAAAAAAAGATAATGTAATTGCAGAAAGTGAAAAAAAATTGATGATTAAAATAGGACAAACGCTTGGTTTCGATAAATCATTTATTGAAACTTCCATTAAAGATTTGATGGATAATCAATATATTACGGATAACTTGCCTACCTTTTCTAATGTTGCATTTGCGGAAAGTTTTATTTTGGACGGATTGAAAGTTGCTTTTTCCGATAACGATTTTGCTCCCGAAGAGATGGAACTACTAACATCTATTGCAGAACAAAACGGAATAGAAAAGGATAAACTTATGTCTTTGATTGCAGATTATGTAAACAACTCCGATAAAATAAACAACTCCGGTTTTTTATTTATCACAAAATATTTGGACAACGAATATTCGGAACCTGAAGAGCTTAACGTTTAAAAGAAAACGAGATAGTTTTTTTAAAGACTTTTTTATTTTAATTTTTATTTACATTAAATTGTTGCAATAATTTATAATCATTCCCTTAATTGCTTACCCGAATAAAATTTAACCCTCTTTTTGAATATTTTATTACGGCATTATCAAATAAATTGTTAAATTTATAGTTCAAATCGATTGAATGAGTAGTAATTTTATGTGAGTTAAAAATGTTTGAAAAAGAAATTGAATTTATCTACAAATATAATTTGAACAAAATTAAAGATTTGGGGGCATTTATTACTTACGAACAATTAATCCCGGCAAATGTTCATCCCGCTTTGTTGCAATATCTTTCTGCCGAGATAGATTTTTTAATTTTTGAAGATAGACAAAAACTTTTAAAAGATTCACTTTTCGATTATTCCGGAGAAAAAATCATTGAACATTTTTTGGCTATCGGTGAAGAGATAAAAAAAACAAAAAAGTTTTCAATCGATTTTTTGAGTAAACTTATTTTGCATGCTTCTTCGTTTAACGTTAATTTTATTATTCGTCCCAAGTGGTCGTTACTTCAATTTGTTTTTGAGAATGAAAACGAAACGTCAAAATCGGTTGCGGAAATAAAACAAATATTAAATTACTTGTATTATTATCCTTATCTTAAACGACTTTTGATTAATTTTTTTGATAAAAAGAGGATAATTACAATTACATATTCCGAGTTTAAAGAATTACTTGACAAGATAGATACCATTAATTATGAAACAAATTTCGAGAAAATTTTAGAGAATGCTTTTTCCAATATGTTGGAGTTTATTTATACCGGCGAATCACACAATAAAAAAATTTCCAGACAGTATGTGGAACTTTTTCTTGCCGATAAAGGCTTGCACCAATTTAAAGTGGCTCTTACTGAAAAATTCGGTGTAAATATTTCAGAACGATTTGAAGTTTCGGAATTGAAAAATGCAATTTTGGAATTTAAAGATATTTTGGATACTACAGACGAAGGGGAAGCTGACGAAACAGATGTTTATCATGAAAGTGAAGAGGAAAACTCGGAAAATGCTCAAACCATAGAAGAAGAAAATAAAGAGATTGAATCTGTGGTTACGGAAAATGAAGAAGCGGATTTTATTTCTTATTCTCCTGATAACGAAGAGGAGACTACAGTTGAAAGAAATGAAGATAAAAAATCTTTTCTTGAAGAGCACCTTGAAAAGTTGGATAAAGAAGTACCAGAAATGACCATGCCACAAGCTGAGCTTGATGAAGAGAGCGATTTGGAACCGCTTGATTTTGACGAAGCACCTCGTGTTGATGAAAAAAATGTTGATGATGTTTATGAATTGGCAAATGAAGAAGAGACAATAGACTCCATTGTTGAAGAGGAAGAAGCGGATTTACCACGTATTGAAATTACGGACGAAGATGATGAACCGTTTAAGAATGATATCCTCTATAAAGAAGGGGAAGTTGATGAAACATTTGAAGAAATAAATTTATCCGATGTTAATGAAACGGAGGAAATCTTTATTGAGGAAGGTACTAAAGTTTCTTTTGCTCCTGAGGAATTAGGTGTGTCTGAAAATGTAGTAGAAACGGAAAGTCCCGATGAGTGGCCTTCCGAAACATCTGAAAATGACGATATAAAAATTAATTTGCAGGTGCAAGAGGAGGTAGGATTGTCCGACGATAGCGATGATAATGCGGTAGCGGAAGAATTGCCGGATAATGATGCGGGAGAGGAAAATTTTTCAGCTTTTGAAGATTTTGAAGAACCTGAACTTTTTGATAAAGAGGAAGAAGAGAATATTGAACATGAAAATCTTTCGGAAATGGTAACGATAAAAGAAAAATCTGAAAATTCTCAAATTGATATTTCGGGTTTGTTGGAGGATAAAAGAATTCCTAAAATTATAGAAGTTCTTTTTGATTATGATATGGAAGAATTTGCAAATGCGATAGACGATATTTCCGAATGTAACGGTAAAGAAGAAGCTTTAACCGTAATTGATAATATTGCCGAACGCGGATTTATTGATAAATCCGCAAAAGAAATAAAATTATTTAAAAACATTATCTCGGATTTCTTTAATTAAGAGATAAACAAAAAAGCCAAAATACAATGATAATAGATTATGCAAGAATTTTTATAAAATCCGGGGATGGCGGGCCAGGTGCTGTAGCTTTCCGCAGAGAAAAGTACGTTGCAAAAGGGGGACCCTCCGGAGGTAACGGAGGAAAGGGCGGTAACATCATTTTTGTAGCTGATAATAATTTGATGACTCTTCTTGATTTTCAATATAAAAAAAAATATGCTGCCGAAAACGGACAGCGCGGAGAAAAATCACTTAAAGACGGAAAATCCGGTGCGGATGTTGTTGTGAAAGTGCCTGTTGGAACAATAATAAAGAGCTATGAAACCGGAGAGATACTTGCGGATTTGGATGAAAACGGAAAACGGATTGTTTTATTGGAAGGTGGCATAGGAGGTAAAGGTAATAGCAATTTTGCAACCCCGACAAATCAAACTCCAAGGTATGCACAACAGGGGAAACCCGGAAAAGAAATGTACGTAATTTTAGAACTGAAGCTTCTTGCCGATGTTGGACTGGTCGGTTTCCCGAATGCAGGAAAGTCAACATTTATTTCGGTGGTTTCCGCTGCTCGTCCGAAAATTGCCGATTATCCCTTTACTACTCTTGAACCCAACTTGGGAATTGTGAAATATAAAGATTTTAAAAGTTTTGTGATTGCAGATATTCCCGGTATTATTGAGGGAGCACATGCCGGAAAAGGATTGGGGCACAAGTTTTTGAAGCATATTGAGCGAACAAAAGTTCTTTTAATTTTAATTGATGCCACCACAGAAAATCCGCAAAAAGAATATGACATTCTTTTAAAGGAACTGTTGAAATTTAGTGATGTAATGAAAGAGAAAGAACGCCTTCTTGCTTTTACAAAAGCGGATTTATTAACCGAAGATGAGAAGAAAAAACTCCTTTCAAAAAAAATAAGAAATTACGACGGACAAACATTTTTAATCTCTTCGGTAGCGCAAACGGAAATACAAACTCTTTTAGATAAACTTTGGAGTTTAATTAATAAAAAATAAAAACTTTTGTTAAAAAAAAGGTTGTCCGTATCAGACAACCTTTTTTATTTATTTATTGATGTATAATAATTTTACATCATTCCCGGCATTCCGCCCATACCACTCATATCCGGCATCGGAGGAGCAGGAGTTTCTTCAGCTTTTTCGTAAACAACAGCTTCGGTTGTTAGTAACATAGAGGATACCGATGCAGCGTTTTCAAGGGCGGTTCTTGTAACTTTAGTCGGGTCAATTACGCCTGCCGCAATCATATTTTCGTATGTTTCGGTAGCGGCGTTAAAACCGTAATCATCTTCGCCTTCTAACACTTTATTAAGAATAACCGCACCTTCCAAACCAGCATTATATGCAATTTGTTTTAACGGCTCGGATAGAGCATTTTGAATTATTTTAACACCGGTTGTTTGATCTTCGTTTGCTCCTTTAACATCGTCAAGCACTTTAATGGTTCTTACCAAGGCAACACCGCCACCGGCAACAATACCTTCTTCAACGGCAGCTCTTGTTGCATGAAGTGCATCTTCAACGCGGGCTTTTTTCTCTTTCATTTCAATTTCTGTGGCTGCACCTATTTTAAGAACAGCTACACCGCCGGAAAGTTTAGCCAATCTTTCTTGAAGTTTCTCTCTATCATAATCCGAAGTAGTATTTTCAATTTGTGCTTTAATTTCATTAATTCTTTTTTGAATATTTTCGGTACTTCCCGCACCTTCAACAATAACGGTATTGTCTTTATCAATAACAACTTTTTTGGCTGTACCGAGAAATTCAATGGTAGCGTTTTCCAATTTGTAACCTCGTTCTTCGGAAATAACGGTACCGTTTGTTAAGATTGCAATATCTTCCAACATTGCTTTTCTTCTGTCTCCGAATCCGGGAGCTTTAACGGCAGCAATTTTTAATGTGCCGCGCAATTTGTTTACAACCAAAGTTGCAAGTGCTTCGCCTTCCAAATCTTCCGAAATAATTACTAACCCTTTGCCAGACTGAGCAACTTTTTCAAGTATAGGTAATAAATCTTTCATTGCGGAGATTTTTTTGTCGTGTATTAAAATGTAGGGGTCTTCAAGCACGGCTTCCATGGTTTGAGAATCAGTTACAAAGTAAGGAGAAAGATAACCGCGATCGAATTGCATACCTTCAACAATTTCCAATTCGGTTTCTGTACCTTTTGCTTCTTCAACAGTAATAACACCGTCTTTGCCAACTTTGTCCATTGCATCTGCAATTAGGTTACCGATTGTTTGATCGTTATTTGCCGAAATAGCACCAACTTGTGCAATTTCTTCACGTCCGCTAACTTCTTTTGAAGATTTTTTTAATGCTTCGATAACATTTGTAACTGCAATGTCAATACCTCTTTTCAAATCCATCGGATTTGCTCCGGCTGTAACGTTTTTTAACCCTTCTCTGTAAATTGCTTGGGCCAAAACGGTTGCTGTTGTTGTTCCGTCTCCGGCAATATCGCTGGTTTTGGAAGCAACTTCGCGCACCATTTGTGCTCCCATATTTTCAATTTCATCTTTTAATTCAATTTCTTTTGCAACCGAAACACCATCTTTAGTTACGGTTGGTGCCCCGAATTTTTTGTCTAAAACAACATTACGTCCTTTAGGACCTAACGTTACTTTTACTGCATTTGCTAATTTGTCAACACCAACTTTTAACGCGCTTCTGGCATCGTTGCCAAATTCAATTACTTTTGCAGACATTTGTCCTCCATAATTAATTTATTTTTGTTGAAAATTTCTTAAAAAATACAACCGTGAGATGATAAATATGCAAAAAGGATTCAAAAATAAAGAAAATATTTAGCACTCACAAATCACGAGTGCTAATATATAAATGTGTCGTTAAATATCAAATAAAATTTTTTTTTAATTAATTTTAAATAAATAAAGCAACTTTGTTTAAAATAACAGCAAACAGTATAGCAATTTTCCAGTTATTACAAAATATTTTCCCTTTGTTTAAACCATATATTGACAATATGTCGGAACTTAATAAACAAAAAACATTATTCAGAATAAAATTGAATTAAAGTGAAATTTTAGTATAAATTAAATAAACAAAAGATATAACATCGTAATTGTTCCACTATTTCCCTTGTATTTGTTCCTAAAAAAAATGAAATTTAGATTATCAATTATAATATCTAAATAGGAGGTAATTTTATGGCAAACGGTGTATTTTCAATTCCTTTTCCGGAAAATGATGTTATCCGAAGTTATGCTCCCGGCACAAAGGATAAAGCACTATTAAAGAAGAGAATAAAGGAACTTAAAAGTGAAGTTCTCGATATCCCCATAATTATCGGTGGTAAAGAGATACGCACGGGGGATATCGGGAATTGCGTAATTCCTCACGACCATTCTCATCTTCTTGCAACTTACCATAAAGCAGGTAAAGAGGAAGTGCAAATGGCAATTGATGCCGCATTGAAAGCACGTAAGGAATGGGCTGAAATGCCTTGGACGGAAAGAGCCGCAATATTTTTAAAAGCAGCAGATTTACTCACAACGGATTATTGGCGTTCAACATTAAATGCCGCAACAATGTTAAGTCAAAGTAAAACAGCTTTTCGAGCTGAAATCGATTCTGCTTGTGAATTGGTGGACTTTTTTCGCTTTCATGCATATTATGCTCAACAAATTTATGAAGATCAACCTTTGCATTCTCCCGAAGGACAATGGAACACGATGGAATACCGTCCGTTGGAAGGATTTGTATTTGCTGTGTCTCCATTCAATTTTACGTCAATTGCGGGCAATTTACCTACTTCTCCCGCATTGATGGGCAACGTTGTTATTATGAAGCCGGCTTCCAGTGCAGTTTATTCAGGATATTGGTTGATGAAATTATTTATGGCTGCCGGAGTTCCTGACGGGGTAATAAATTTTGTGCCGGGTTCAGGGAGCAAAGTAGGTAATCCTGTATTGTCTTCACCCAATTTGGCAGGAATACATTTTACAGGTTCTACGGCCGTATTCCAAAACATGTGGAGAACCGTAGGTGCAAATATCGAAAAGTATAAAGCATATCCCAGAATTGTAGGGGAGACAGGAGGAAAGGATTTTATATTTGTTCATAACAGTGCGGATATTGATGTTGTTGTTACTGCCATTGTTCGCGGTGCATATGAGTATCAAGGACAAAAATGTTCGGCGGCTTCTCGCGGTTATATTCCAAATTCGATGTGGGATGGAGTAAAAGAAAAACTTATTAAAACATTAGAAACCATTAAAATAGGTACTCCTGAAGATTTTACCAATTTTATGACGGCTGTTATTGATAAGGGAGCTTTTGAAACAATTACGGATTACATAGAATATATTAAAAATGCCAATGATGCTGAGATTATTTTCGGTGGAGGATATGATGATTCCAAAGGATATTTTATTGAACCTACTTTAGTAGTTACAACAAATCCTCATTTCAAAACAATGGAAGAAGAAATTTTCGGACCTGTATTTACACTTTATGTTTACGATGATAATAAGTATGAAGAAACATTAATGCTTTGTAATGAAACTTCACCTTATGCCCTTACCGGTGCTATATTTGCAAAAGAAAGGAAAGCCGTACAGTTGGCAAATAGGATTTTGGTAAATGCTGCCGGTAATTTCTATATTAACGATAAACCCACAGGGGCAGTTGTTGGGCAACAGCCGTTTGGCGGTGCAAGAGCAAGCGGTACTAATGACAAAGCCGGAAGTTATTTGAATCTTATTCGTTGGGTATCTCCGAGAACTATTAAAGAAAACTTTATTCCTCCAACAGATTATAAATATCCGTTTATGGAAGAAGAATAGTGCTGTAGCATAATAGAAATTTCTTTTTATTATTTAAGTAATGCACGTAGTACTTTTTTGTATTACGTGCTTTTTTTATTGAAAATATCTTCATTCGATTATGTAAAAAAACAATCTGAAATATCTCTTTACGTCCCGCAATAGTACAAAACATCCAAAATGATACATCAATAATATTTTCTCCCAAAATAAAGATATAAAGCCGGTTTTCCCGTAACTTATTTAATAATAACAAGTTATAAGTAGCAATAAGTCCTATCGCTATTTTTGGCACAACGATTGCATTGCTATGGGCAACAAGTTAGCAATTAAAATTAAAACAAAAAAAATATTAACAGAACAACAACAAAATTACGAGGATCAAAAATGAAAACCACATTACGCAAAACAATAGTATTAACAGTTTTATCATTAGCATTCTTATCAACCAGTTCATTCGCACAATTATCTGCATCGGCAGATGTTTTAATTAGTCTGATTAAAGGACTTTCAATTCAAAACCAAGGTGGCAGTAATATAGACTTCGGTGAAGTAATTGTAACATCATCTGCACAAACACCTCAAGTAACACCATCTAACGGAGCACATTTTTTGGTAACCGGACATCCGGGAAAAAATGTAACCATATCGTTCAGCAACGTAACTTTAAGTAACTCGGCATGGGTATCCACGTATAATGCAGGGAGCAGTTCAACAATGACATTTGTACCTTCGATGGAAGAAACAGGCAAAGAAGGCACTTATAGCTCGGGTACACCGTCAAGTGTAAGTAGCGGAAACAGCGTTGCATTAGTAAACGATCATGGTATCGGATACTTGAACTTGTGGGTAGGCGGCAGTATTACAGTAGCAGCCGACCAAGATCAAGGTGATTATGTAGGCGACTTTACCGTAACTGTAGCTTATTAAAAAATAAAATTATGAATGTGAGGACAAATGAAATTGAAATTAAGGTCCTCAGCGGTGGCGCTACTATCATGAATTGGTTGTAGTGCCATTGCTATTTTAAAAAAGAAATTACTTTAAAATTTACCTCCTTATATTTAATTTTCAATATGAAAAAATATAAAAACATAATTTTTCTCTTTTTTGTTATCCTTTCAACTATCAATTCTCAAACAGTCTGGTCAAGCCAAAATGCTTTGGCTACAGCTTATCTTGTTGTGCCGTTATCAATTACCGCTTCTGTTGGTGATTTGGATTTCGGAGAAATCATTTTAACAGGTTCGCCTACCAGTATTAATATTACACCTCGCGACGGAAAATTATTTGTGGTAACAGGACATCCAAATAGAAATGTAACTTTTACTTTTAACAATGTTACGTTAGATAATAATGCTTGGGCTTCAACTTCGGGAGGAAATGTTGATAATTTAACATTTATTCCTTCGGTACAATTAGATGATGGAACATTACTAAACAACGGTGATTCCAAGCAATTAATTTTGGATGGAAACATAGGTAAACTTAATGTATGGGTGGGAGGAAGGATTGATATTTCCGCTACCCAAGAAGTTGGAGATTACATAGGGCAATTCACTTTAATTGTTAATTATTAAGCGGAATAATCGGATTGTTCCTTGCTTCTGTTCTCTTCTTTTTATCATATATAAATTATTGTGAATAAATGGGAACAATATTTCATCTTGATTTAGATACATTTTTCTTTCCGTTAAACGTTTGCTTAATCCCAGGTTAGTAATTGTAGGTGCAAATCCAAATCCGGCATGGGTGTAATTTTCGCTTGCTCGTACGAAACACGGAAATTCGGTCTTCATTCCGCAATGTCTATATTACCGAAGCGTACTGTCTTTGTCCGCAAGGAATTTATTTGCGAAGTTCATTAAAAATGTACGGCAAATAATCTTTTTCAAAATACTTATATAGCCGGGCATACTGTAAAACTTATTCCAAGCTATCCGAAATAAATAAACTAATATCTTTATTTGATAACAAGAACTTAACACGAGGGAAATGTTAAATACAGTAACGGAAATAAGAAATAAGTTCGGGTTCAAAGCAATAAGACCGTGGTGTATAGACACTAATAAAAATAAATGATTTTTCGTTTTTTGGAAATATGAGTTTTTTTTAAGAAATTGATAAAGGGATTATCGGCAGTTAAACACAAAATATTTTATGAATAAATTAAAAAAACAGAGCCGTATTTTTTAAGAGTAATTTCGTTTCATCCTTTTTTATTATAACCAAAATAAAATTATTAATTATATAGGAGTAAGCATATGTGCGGAATTGTAGGTTACATTGGAGAAAAAAATGCAATACCCATTTTAATTGAAGGGCTTAAACGCTTGGAATATCGAGGTTACGATTCTGCGGGAATAGGAATAATCTCTTCAAAACAGAATGAACCGACGGTTATAAAAAGCTTGGGTAAAGTATCAAGGCTGGAAGATAAAGTTGAACAAAGTGTAATTAATGCCTCATCGTTGGGTATAGCACATACACGCTGGGCTACTCATGGTAAACCGAGTGAAGAAAATGCACATCCACATTTCAATAATGAAAAAACACTGTTTGTAGTTCATAACGGAATAATTGAAAATTATGTTGAAATAAAAGAAAAATTATTAAATGACGGCTATTTATTTAAATCCGAAACAGATACCGAAGTACTTGCTCATCTGTTCGATAGCTTTTTGAAAAAAGGGCATTCGCTTTTGAAATCTGTGCAGTTGGGACTTAGCGAAGTTAAAGGTACTTACGGAATAAGTGTTATTTCCAAAACCGAGCCGGATAAAATTATTGTTGCAAAAAAAGGCTCTCCTTTGGTTATAGGGATAGGGGATGGCGAGCACTATATTGCCTCGGATGTTAATGCCCTTGTAGGGCATACAAGCCGTTGCATCTATCTTGAAGACGGCGAAATTGTTGAAGTTACAAAAGAGAAATTTTTAGCCAGAACAATAGATGACGAGGATATAAAAAAAGAAGTTGAAGAGATAAGCGTTGAACTTAACGAAATAAGTAAAGGAGAATATCCTCACTATATGCTTAAGGAGATTTTTGAGCAGGTAAAATCCGTTAAAGATTCTTTTAGAGGCAGAATTTTAATGGAAGAGGGGACGGCAAAGTTGGGTGGAATTGAGAAGATTTCAGGACGTATTGCAAATTCCAAAAGAATTGTTCTCTCCGCTTGCGGAACATCGTGGCATGCGGGGTTAGTTGCCGAATATATGCTCGAACAATTTACCGGAATTCCCGTGGAAGTGGATTACGCTTCCGAGTTCCGTTACAGAAATCCGATAATTTCTATGAACGATGCGATGTTTTTTATTTCCCAAAGCGGAGAAACTGCCGATACACTAGCCGCCATGAAAGAAGCAAAACGACGCGATGCTTTATTGTTAGGAATTTGCAATGTTGTCGGAAGTTCTATTGCACGCGAAAGTGATGCGGGGGTTTATGTTCATGCCGGTCCTGAAATTGGTGTTGCTTCAACAAAAGCATTTACTTCGCAATTGGTTGTTTTTGCATTAATCTCCGTTTTGCTCGGAAGAAAAAGACATCTTAGTTTAATTGACGGACAAAATATTCTCAAAGAACTCGAACAAATTCCTAATAAAATAGAACAAATATTAAAACTTAATAATCAAATTGAAACAATTGCAGAAAAATTTGTCGATGCGAAAAATTTTCTATACTTAGGTAGGGGATATAACTTTCCCGTAGCATTGGAAGGGGCATTAAAGATGAAAGAAATTTCTTACATCCATGCGGAAGGGTATCCCGCGGCGGAGATGAAACACGGGCCGATTGCATTAATAGATGAAAACATGCCGGTTGTTTTTATAGCCCCGAAAGATTCCGTATATGATAAAGTAATTACTAACATCGAAGAAGTTAAGGCACGCAAAGGAAAAATAATTGCTATTGCAAGCGAAAATGATAATGAGATAGATAAATTGGTTGATTATTCAATTAAAATTCCCGACACAATTAGGATGCTTATGCCCATTTTAACTGTAATTCCGTTGCAGTTATTGGCATATCACGTTGCGGTAAAAAAAGGATTAAATGTAGATCAACCGAGAAACCTTGCAAAAAGCGTTACGGTGGAATAAAATATTTTCGTAAAAATATCAATTATCTGGAAATTACTTAACCGGAGCGGATATTATTACTTTCGAACAAAAAGTATTTTCTCTAATTGACGAATTTCGAAATTTCCGGTGCTTTTCCTTTTTTGCAAAATCATAAATGGAAAAGTTTATGCGGAAGTTCCTTTTTTATATTCTTCGGATTTTACTTTTGAGTAAGATCTAATATTGTTTCGGACAAAAATTGTTTAAGACCGATAAAAGAAAATTATTTTGGATATGGTAATAAAAATGTTTTGTATTTTTGAAAAAAATATTTATTTTTAAATTCATGATTTTTTGAGGGCGGATAGCTCAGTTGGTAGAGCAAAGGACTGAAAATCCTTGTGTCGGCGGTTCAATTCCGTCTCCGCCCACAAAAAATAACCCCGCAAACCAAAGCGGGGTTTTCTATTTTAAATTATTTTTTGCAAAAAAATAAACCTAATTTCGTGTTGAAAGGAATGTGTAAGTAAGATGAAAGTGGCAATGAAATTAACTTTGCGGAGAGAGAGGGATTCGAACCCTCGATACCCGATTAAGGTATACTCGCTTTCCAGGCGAGCCAGTTCAACCACTCCTGCACCTCTCCGGCAAAAAAATGTAACATGGTTACAATAAACAAAATTTAAAAAAGCTCGTATTCTGTAAGGAGACGAGCTTTGCTTTTATTGCAACATTAATCCGTTTGATTATGTTAAGACTCTTATAGTGTCTTTATAACCCTTGATAGTAAACAGTTATTTTGTTTATATATCAAATTTCTTCATTAGAACATTATTTAATAGTGCAATTCTAAATATAAATAAAACTAAATGCAAATTTAGTCTGTTTAAAAATTTAAATTTTATTTGTTTGGGTTGTATTATTCCCAATAATGCCGTTTTAACAACTATTGCCGATTTATAGATCGGATGATATTAATGAGATTTATGTTCTGTAGAAGCAAAGATTGGGTAGAAAGAAAAGTGTAACTATAAATTTTGAAACGGCTATTAATTTTAGTAATTTTGCAAATTAAAATTTTTAGAAATCTGCTGATTAGCTTAAAATAACCATCCATAAAGATTAAGAAGAAGAGTTTTATATGATGAAATCGTTAAGAGGATTGAATGATGCACAACTTGAAGCGGTGCAGTATAATTCCGGTCCGCATTTAATTGTTGCCGGAGCCGGTTCAGGTAAAACAAAAGTATTGACTCATAAAATTGCCTATTTAATAGAAGACGGATTTAATCCCGAAAATATATTGGCTCTTACATTTACAAATAAAGCTGCCAACGAAATGAAAGAACGAATAACGGCAATGATTGGTGTAACAAAAGCCAAAAAACTTTGGATGGGTACATTTCATTCTATTTTAGCTCGCATTTTACGAACGGAAGCAGAAACCCTGGGATATAAAAAGAATTTTTCAATATATGATAGAGAAGATTCTATTTCGCTTGTTGGAAACGTTTTGGAGGCATTAAATATTTCCATTGATGATAAATCATCTTCCGCTATTCAACATCAAATAAGTTCGTTGAAAAATAGAATGATTTCGCCTGAAGAATATGCGAAATTTTATATGGAGACTCCCACCGATAAAAAAATAGCCGAAATTTATGCAGAATATAACAAAAGGTTATTCGAGAATAATTCAATGGATTTTGATGATTTGCTTTTAAAACCGATTACTCTCTTTAATAATAACCAAAGAATTTTGGCAAAATATAAAAAGCAATTCAAATATGTTTTGGTAGATGAATTTCAAGATACAAATAAAGCACAATATGCGATTATTAAATTGCTTGTAACCGGAAGAATAAAACTTTGTGCCGTTGGTGACGATGCACAATCTATTTACGGCTGGAGAGGTGCTGAAATTGAAAATATGTTAAACTTTGAAAAAGACTTCCCCAAAACCAAAGTTTTTAGATTGGAACAAAATTACCGTTCAACAAAAAGAATTTTAAAAGCTGCAGCATCAGTTATAAAAAATAACTCAGACCAAATTGAAAAAACGTTATGGACAGAGAATGAAGAAGGAGAAATGCTTGCTCTTTTAAGATGCTCCGATGAAAAAGACGAAGCATATCAAATTGCAAAGCAAATAAAAAAAGAGATTACAGCTCAAAAAATTTCTCTGAAAGATATTGCAATTCTTTACAGAATTAATTCTCAATCGCGCGCTTTGGAAGAAGCTTTACGACGCGAAAAACTTCCTTATAAAATTATTGGCGGTGTTGAGTTTTACAGACGTAAAGAAGTAAAAGATATTGTGGCATATTTACGTGTGTTGGCTAATCAGAATGATGAGGAAAGTCTGTTGCGTATAATGAATTTCCCTCAACGTGGTATCGGTAATACTTCCATAAGTAAAATGATTGCTTTTGCACGAAAATTTGATTTATCTCTTTTTACAACGATGGCACGTATTTTTGAAGTTATTGAGGTAAAAGAAAGAATCCAAAAAAACGTAAAACAATTCAAGTTGCTCCTTAATAAGTATATAGATTTAAAAGATAAACTTTCGCTAACCGAGTTAACCTCGGCATTGGTGGACGAACTCGGTGTACTTAAAATGTATAAAGAGGAAAATAGTGTGGAATCTCGGCAGCGCTATGATAATGTTCAGGAGTTATTGAATAGTATTGCGGAATTTACAAAGGCGAATAAAAAAGCTACTATTGATGACTTTTTGGCGGAAGTATCTCTTATTACCGGCATAGATACCTATGATGAGGATGATAATTATATTACCTTGATGACTGTACACAGTTCAAAGGGGTTGGAATTCCCAGTCGTTTTCATAACCGGATTGGAAGAGGACATTTTCCCGTTAAATCAAAGGTTCGATTCCGATGCTAATGTGGAAGAGGAGCGAAGATTATTTTATGTAGCTTTAACACGTGCCGAAAGAAAAGTTATACTTTCTTATGCACGTTCCAGGTACAGATTCGGCGAAGTTGCTTATCAAGATATCTCTCGTTTTGTTAAAGAACTTGATCCCGAAACGGTTAAACAATTAAACAGCGGTGTCAAAAAATCATCTTCAAGACGCAGAAGGGCATATTACGACGAATTATATCAAGAAGATTTTGACGATTTTAATCAGGAAAGACGTTCTCTAAGAGTAGGCAGTAGAGTGCATCACGAAAAATTTGGTGAAGGAAAAATTTTAGCTATAAACGGAGTCGGAGACGGTCAAAAAATTAGCATTATGTTTGAAGAATACGGCACAAAACATCTTCTTACTAAATTTGCTAAACTGACATTAATTTAATCATTAAACAATTTGAGGAAAACAAAATGAAAATAGGTGTATTAACAGGTGGCGGTGACTGTCCGGGACTAAATGCGGTAATTCGCGGTGTTGTTCGCAAATCCCTTTTATTAGGTTATGATGTTGTTGGTATCAGAAACGGTTGGAGAGGCTTGCTCGATAATAATTATATGCCTCTTAACCACGATGCTATTTCGGGTATTTTACATCGTGGAGGTACAATTTTAGGCTCTTCCAGAACAAATCTTTACGAAGAAGGTAAAAATTATTATCAACAAGCTATAGATAATTTTAAAAAAGCCGGTTTCGATGCTCTTGTCGCAATCGGCGGGGAAGATACATTAGGGGTTGCCGCAAAACTTTATAAAGACGGTATTAATGTTGTGGGTGTTCCTAAAACCATTGATAACGATTTAAGTGCTACCGATTATACTTTCGGGTTTGATACGGCTGTAAATATTGCAACCGAGGCAATAGACAGATTGCATACCACGGCAGAATCTCATAATCGAGTTATTGTTGTTGAGGTTATGGGGCGCCATGCCGGATGGATAGCACTTCACGCCGGTTTGGCAGGAGGTGCGGATATTACTCTTATTCCCGAAAAACCGTTTAAAATAAAAGAAGTTTGCGATGTAATTAAAAAACGACACGACAGAGGTAAAACCTTTAGTATTGTAGTTGTATCCGAAGGTGCAAAAATAAGCACCGAAGATGCTCAGGATAAAGACGGTTCTTTTGTTTTACAAACTCTAAAAAAAGATTCTTTCGGGCATGTGATGCTTGGCGGAATTGGTAACATTGTTGCCGAAGAAATTGAAAAAGAGACCGGATACGAAACAAGAGCTGTTGTGCTTGGACATATCCAACGTGGCGGTACTCCTACTGCTTTCGATAGAGTTTTGGGTAGCCGTTTTGGTATTAGAGCCGCCGAATTGGTTCATGCACAAGATTTTGGCAAAATGACAGCTTTAAGAGGTACAAAAATTGTCTCAGTCTCTTTAGATGAAGCAGTCGGCACCCTTAAGACCGTTGATGATGAAATATATGAAGAAGCTCACAATTTATTTGGATAAAATTCAATTGGATTTGTGTGAATGTAAAACCTCTTTCGGTTACGGAAGAGGTTTTTTTATTGTTTTTAATTAAACTTTATTTATTTTCAAGTAAAAAGTATCTCCTAAAGTTAACAGATTCCGAATCTTCCAAAGCCCCGTTTTTTACTAAGTTATAATATGAAAGAGGTCCTTCCTATTATTATGTGAAAGTATCGTAGGCGCGGTGTTTTTTTCTGTCGCTTTATTTTATCATATTATAGTAGTCTATATGTAACTTTTTCTGTTCTGTAGTTTTTTTCCAAAAAAAATGTTGTTCCTACGGAATTTGTTTCTTACAACCTTCTAATTTTGTTTTTTTGAATAATATAAAGGTTTGTTCTTAATAGTTATGTTATGTAAAAAAAAGTATTAAAGTATAATAATATCTTATTTGACATTATTAAAATAATATAGTAACTTCACATTACTACAATCGGTAAAATTAATAAACCGACAAATAAAACTTAAATGAATTTAACTTATTAAATTGAAGAAAAGTTTAGCCAGACAAATTCTTTATGAAGTTTTATTTGGCACAAAAAAATTTTTATCATGAAAAAGTTTAAGTGGATATTTTTTCTACTACTTTGCAATTTTGCTTTGGGCGGGGCAATTAATGCTCAGAATGGAACGGTTTCTGCAAACGTGAGAATCAAACTTGTAAAAGCATTGGAAGTACAAAAAGTTCATGGTGATTTATATTTTGGGGAGTTGGTATTAACAGGTGCGTCGGCAAAGGTAGAGAAAACACCCGATCAAGGTGTCCTTTTCCAAATTAGCGGTCAACCTGGTAAAAATGTTACAATAGATTTCGGTTCTCCTCTTTTAACTGCGGAAAATTCCAATAAGAATCTTGAATTTATTCCTACTGTTAATCATACGGGAAACAATTCACAATATGTTAATCCTATTACGGTAATTAAAGGGACTTCATATAAATTGGTAAACAATCAAGGCACCGGTTCACTTTATCTTTGGGTAGGTGGTGAAATTGATGTTGACGGCTCAATGCCCTACGGAGATTATTCCGGACAATTTCCTGTTACGGTTTCCTATTAAGATCTATATCACATCTTTTGTAATATTCCAAAAAAATTATAATTAAAATGTTTAACTTATCATCTTAAATTTTAGCTTAAAAGAATTCTATTTTTCAATAACCGATGAGAACTTAAGTGAAAAAACAACAACAAATTTTTATTACCATATTATTATTTACTGCATTTGTTACTTCGATTTTTATTCCGCATCAGCAGAGAACAAAAAGGGAAGAAAAAAATAACTCTTTTAAACATATCAGTTTTTTAAAATATGAAAAACTACATAAAATAAATATAGCGGAAAAAGAGATTAACGATGAGAAAACGGAAGAAAAAGTAAAATCCGATTCTCCCGATAAGTTTATAGAAATTTTTAATGAACTTAAAACCCCGCCGGGAAAAGAAAAACCGGAGTATGAAATTAATTATCGTTTTACCGAGCTTGCAAAAGCACGTAAGCATTTATATTTACTAAAAAGGGACAATAATAAAATTGCAAAAATTTTAGATTGGAAAGAAAGAGGTCCCGCAAATATTGGAGGCAGAACCAGAGCGATAATTGTTGACCCCGACGATGCCACATTAAAAACTTGGTATGCCGGTTCCGTTGGTGGTGGTATTTGGAAAACGACGAATGGAGGTAACAGTTGGATTTCGCTTACCGATTATCTTCCTAATCTTGCAGTTACCTGTTTGGCGATGGCCCCTTCAAATCATAATATTATTTATGCGGGAACCGGCGAGGGCTTTTATAATGCCGACGGTGTTGACGGAAACGGTATTATGAAATCTACGGATAAAGGGGTATCGTGGATACAACTTACCAATACTGCGTGGGATCCGGATTTCAGATTTGTGAATAGGATTGTTGTTGACCCGGATAACGATTTAATAGTTATTGCCGCTACAAATCAAGGAATTTTCAAATCGGTTGACGGAGGTGAAAACTGGAGTAAAAAATACGATGATAATTATCGTATTCAGGATTTAAAAGCAAATCCTTCCAATTTTAATAAACTTTATGCCGCTTCGTATGCGGGGGTTATACTTTCCTATGATGCGGGCGAAACTTGGGTGTTTCCCGAAGGCGGAAAATTCGGGAAAGGACGTGTTGAAATTGCAGTTGCTTATAACGACACAAATAAAGTTTACGCTTCTGCCGTATTTAAAGGTACATCCGATACAAGTAAATTACTGGTTACTCTTGACGGCGGAAGTAATTGGCAAGAAATTCCGGAAAAAGAGGGGAAAAGCCCGAAATGGTTAAAAAGTCAAGGTTGGTACGATAATACAATAGCTGTTTCCCCTTTTAACGATGATTTGGTTTTTGTAGGTGGAGTCGATTTATGGAGAATGGAAATTACCCTTGACGACAGTTTAAATTTAGTACGTACATCCACCGCAATTACTGACGCTTATATACAATATCCTACAAATACTTATGTTCATCCGGACCATCACTGTATTACGTTAGTTCCTGTTGATCCGATGAATAATTCCTTCCTTTTTCTTGACGGTAACGACGGTGGTGTTGCCGTTTCTTATGACGGAGGAGATACATTTGCGGAAGTTGGAGATAACGGATACAATACGGCTCAATTTTACGGTGTGGATAAAATGCCAGGGGAAAGCCGCTATTTTGGCGGCATGCAAGATAACGGGACTGCAGAATCCGCAAAAAATACGGAAGCAAGTAAAACCACAAAGTACGATGTAAGAATCGGTGGCGACGGGTTTAACGTATCGTGGCATTACAAAGACGGTAACAAAATGATTGGCGGGTCTCAGTATAATCGTTTCTATAAAACCGAAGATGGTTGGAATACAGCTGCCGCCGCAAGTGTCGGATTTGCCGGTTGGAATAAAGCGAGTGTTTCACCTTTTATTTCCCAATTGGCAAAATCATACAGCGACCCCGATTTGCTTTACACAATTACAAAAAACGGAGTTTATAAAAGTGACAACTTCGGAAACAGTTGGACTTTCCATCCGCTTGATTCTTTAACGGGAAGTAAAAGTTTTACTTTTGCTCAAGTGGCAATTTCCATTGCTCATCCACAAGTTGTTTGGGCGGGGGCTTTTTCAAATCATCTTTATGTTTCAAAAGACGGAGGTAATACTTTTTCGAAAGCAAATGATAATAATTTAATTCCAAAATGCAGAATTTGCGGATTAGATACACATCCCGTAAATGAAGCAACCGCCTACATTACAAATCTGTATGCGGATTATCCTAAAATTTTAAGAACTACGAATTACGGTAAAACTTGGGAAGATATTACGGGATTCGGCACGGGTACGGTTAGTACTAACGGATATCCGAATGTGCCTACTTATTGTGTTGCTGTTATGCCTTATGATACAAATATTATTTGGGCCGGAACCGATATCGGAATAATCGAATCTCTCGATAACGGCGTGAGCTGGCACTTGGCCGAAAACGGTTTACCGCAAGTGGCAATTTGGGAAATAAAAATTGTTGATGACGAAGTTGTTGTTGCAACACACGGCCGCGGAATTTGGTCTGTTACTTTACCTGAATTGGCTAACCATAAACCTCCGGAAGCTGTTTTAGCACCTATTATTATTGCGGCAAACCAAAGTGCATCGGGGATTGTATGTAATATTTCGTTACGTTCTGTTTACGATTCCACACAAGTGTTTTTTAATAATTCCGTTATTCAAACAATCTTTTCGGATAAAATAAAAGATACAACCATAGTGTTTCCTATTTCTGCCACAGGGATTGTTAATGTTTCTTTAACATCTTATAAAGGTACTCATACTTATAGTTCTTCTTCGGTTACTGTTGAGTTACATAAGTTTAATGCGGTAACAAAAGGATATGTTACAAAATTTGAAACCGGTAGTGATGATTTTATTCTGGATGGTTTAACAATTGAAACCATTGAGGGATTTCCAGATGCTTCGTTAAATTCTCCGCATCCGTATCATAATGTAAAAAATTCTACGGCACTTCTTAAAACGCCTATTATTGTTGCAGCTTCTGATGCCGATGTTAAATATAGTGATATCGCAATAATTGAAGAAGGAGAAAGTGGAAGCAACTATGGCGATAACGATTTTTACGACTATGTTGTATTGGAAGGAAACAACGGTAACGGTTGGATTGCTTTAGCAGACGGATACGATGCACGTCTTTACAACGATTGGCATAATGCATATACTTCGCAATCTTCGGGAACTCCTTCGATGTATAAATCTCACACTATTAATTTGTTAGATAAATTTTCTGCGGGTGATACAGTATTAATTCGTTTCCGACTTTTTGCCGATCAATTTACAAACGGATGGGGATGGTCAGTTAATGATTTTGCAGTACAAGAACAATTTGTAGGTGTTGAAACCGATAAAGTAATTCCTAATAAATTTGAGTTAATGCAAAATTATCCCAATCCTTTTAATCCTAGTACTAGGATAAAGTATGAGATTGGAGATGCAGGATTTGTGAGTCTAAAAGTTTATGACATTCTTGGACAAGAGATAGCAACCCTTGTAAATGAACAACAAAATGCT
>CAZTYP010000117.1:0-11700 GCA_964617555.1 uncultured Melioribacteraceae bacterium
TCAATAAGTATGCTTATTGTGGTTCGCAAAAATAAAAATTTAATCAATAATATTTTTTAGTTTAAAAAATCTGTAAAACAAATTAAAAATAATTAGCAAAAAAATGATATTTTGTTTGTAATTATATACATCAATAATTATTTTATAAATCTTTAATAAATTAAATATGGAGGGGATTATGGCAGACGATAATGGAATAGGAAAGGGCTTATTGGTTGGATTTTTAACAGGTTCAATTGTAGGTGCCGTTATTGGATTATTATATGCTCCTAAATCCGGTAAAGAATTACGAGGCGACATAAAAGATATGTCGAACGATTATCTTGAAGAAACAGAAGAGTATATTAAAACCGCAAAAGTAAAAGCAAACGAATTAATAAATGACGGGAAGAAAAAATCGGAAGAACTTATTGCAGAAGCAAAAGAAAAAGTAGAAGTGCTTTCCAAAGAAGCGGAAAAAATATTAGCCGATGCAAAGAAAAAAGCCGATGAATTGGTAGAAGTAGGCAAAACGAAAGTTAGCGACAAAGGCGAAAAATTAAAATCCGCAATTAAAAAAGGCTTGGATTCTTACAAAAACGAAGTTAACGAGGAAGCTTAGTCAATGGAATTGATAGATATATTATTAATTGCATTACTAATAATAGCGTCAATTCTCGGTTTATACTTTATCAAACTTGTACAACGGCTTTTTACCACAATAGATATGGTTGAAAATAAATTAGAGGAATTAGATAATAAACTGATTCCTCTAATTAATGATTTGCAGGAAATGGTCGATTCCGGTAATTACGTTGTAAACGTAGTAAAAGAACAGGCCGAAAGTATTGAAAAAATTCGTGATACAATTAAAAACAAATTAGGAATAATAGCCTCCGGGCAAGATAAAGAAGCATCTCCGCAAGCAAGTGCAATGAATTTAGTTACTAATTTAAGAGCTATTGTAAAGGGAGCTTCTACCTTTATAAATGAATTAAAAAATAAATAGTTAATAAAGCAAATTTGGAGGAAAGATTGAAAGTATTTAATCCTGATGCTATAAGAAATATTGCATTTATTGGTCATGGTGGCAGTGGAAAAACATTATTATCTGAAGTAATGCTATACAATGCCGGAGAAATTAATAGAATCGGAAGTATTGAGGAAGGTAATACTACTTCCGACTTTAACAAAAACGAAATAGAAAAACAAATCTCATTATCTGCAACCCCGCTTCACTTCGAATGGAAAGATACAAAAGTTAATTTAATTGATACTCCAGGATATTCTGATTTTACCGGACAAGTTAGTGCAGCGTTGCACGTTGTTGATGTTGCCGTCTCTGTTGTTAAATCCGCAGAAGGGGTTGAAGTAGGTACCGAAGTTACTTGGGAAAATGTTGAAAAACATAAAATGCCCGCAGCGGTTTTAATCAATAAAGTAGATAATGAACATTCAAATTTCCAAGGTACTTTTGATGTTGTAAAAGAAAGACTAAGCAGCGATGCAACGGTAATTGCTTATCCGGTTAATGAAGGCAACAATTTTGATACCGTAATAGATATTATTAAAATGAAAGAGATTGTTTTTGATAGTCCGGAAAGTAAAAAATTTGAAGAAAAAGAGATTTCGGATGCTCATAAAGAACAAGCCGAAAGTATGCGAGAAGAGCTTATTGAAAAAATTGCGGAATCCAGCGAAGAATTAATGGATAAGTTTTTTGAAGAAGGGACATTAAATGATGACGATTTGAAAGAAGGATTGAAAGCCGCACTTCTTAACCGTTCTATTGTTCCGGTTTTTGCTGTTTCTGCCTCCAAAGGTGTTGGGCTTGCAAACTTTATGGATTTTATTACAAACTATTTTCCATCGCCTGCAGAAAGAGTGGGCACAAAAGCGAAGCTTCAGGGAAGCGACGAAGAGATTGAAATCAAATGTGATGTTAACGGCGAAGCCGCTGCATTTGTTTTCAAATCTTTATCTGAGCAGCATGTTGGCGAGCTTTCTGTTTTTAAAGTTTTTTCCGGTAAAATGAAAGCCGGTATGGATATGTTAAATACTACTAGAGAAAAATCGGAAAGATTAGGACAGCTTTTTGTGTTGAACGGTAAAAACAGAAAAGAAGTTACAGAACTAAACGCCGGGGATATCGGAGCTGTTGTTAAATTGAAAGATACTCATACGGGCAATACTCTTGCTACAAAAAATTTTCCGGTTGTTATTAACGATATTGATTATCCGGCATCGATTATACGTGCAGCGGTTATTCCTCGCTCAAAAGGAGATGAAGACAAAATATCGGCCGGACTTTCAACTTTCCACGAAGAAAATCCGACTGTTAGTGTTCATTTTGACCCTGAATTAGGGCAGACAATTATTTCCGGTCAAGGAGAATTGCAATTAGAATTGGCTGTTAAAACATTAAAAGACAGATACAATGTTGAAGTTGATTTGATTGAGCCTAAAATTCCTTACCGCGAAACAATAAAAGCTGTTTGCGAAGATGCCGAATACAAACATAAAAAACAATCCGGCGGACGCGGACAATACGGGCATGTTCATTTGAAGTTGGAGCCGCTACCTCGTGGAACCGGATTTGAATTTGTTAATGCCATTGTCGGTGGTGTTGTTCCCGGACGTTTTATCCCCGCCGTGGAAAAGGGATTGAACGAAATTATGTCCGAAGGAATTTTAACCGGAAGTAAAGTTGTGGATATAAAAGTTACCCTTTTCGACGGAACTTTTCACAATGTTGATTCCGACGAGGTATCATTTAAATTGGCAACACGCAACGCATTTAAAAAAGGATTTTTGGAATCCAAACCAATGTTACTTGAACCTATCTACGATATTGCCGTAAAAGTTCCCGAAGAATATATGGGAGACGTTATGGGCGATATATCCTCGCGTCGCGGTAAAATTTCCGGTATGGAAGCCGAAGGCCCTTTCCAGGTAATTAAAGCAAAAGTTCCTTTGGCGGAATTATATAAATATTCCACCCATTTGCGTAGTCTTACCTCCGGGCGTGGTGTTCATACACGTGCATTTTCACATTATGAAGAAATGCCTAGAGACGCACAGGAAAAAGTGATTGAGGAATTCAAAAAACAAAAAGAAGAAGAGTAAAAAATCTTATAATATCACCTTATTTATCGAGACCCAATTTCTTTAAATTGGGTCTCGCATATTAAATAACAGAGGTAATTATGGAAAGAATGTGGTCGCCTTGGCGTTCCCGATATATTGACGCTTTTAAAGATAAAAAAGATAATGAAGTGTGTGTGTTTTGCTCTGCCGTAAAAGAAAATATGGAAGATGACACATCTCTTGTTATATACAGAGGTAAAGATGTATTTACAATTATGAATCTTTATCCATATAATAACGGGCATGTAATGGTTGTCCCGAATCGTCATATTTCTGCCGTGAATCAAATTACCACGGAAGAGTTTGCGGAAATTACACGCCAAATTACATTGGCAACGGAAGCATTAACAAAACTTTATTCACCTCACGGATTTAATATAGGTGCCAACATTGGAAAAGCAGCCGGTGCGGGCATCGATACTCATCTTCACTTCCATATTATCCCGAGGTGGAACGGAGATACCAACTTTATGCCGGTTGTAGGAGAGGTTAAAGTTATTTCGCACGATTTGCTAAAAACAAAAAAAAGTTTAATGGAAATTTATAAAGAGTTTTGAAGGTAAGTAATGGATAACGAAAAGAAATTTGAAAAATTAGAACCGATAAGAGTTAAAGAATTAGACGATATTCTTGGTGTCCCTTTTAAAGTTTTGGATGACGGATTTGTACGTGTTGTAGACTATTTGGGCTCGGATCAATCTATTGTACAAGCGGCAAGAGTTTCCTACGGTAAAGGGACAAAACAAGTAAGTCAAGACAGAGGATTAATACGCTACTTGCTTAGGCATCATCACACAACTCCATTTGAAATGTGCGAAATTAAATTGCATATCAGAATACCAATGGATGCTTGGCGACAATGGATTCGCCATCGTACTGCCAATGTAAACGAATATTCAACACGTTATTCCTTGGCAATAGATTCCGCTCAAACCACATCGCCCGATAGATGGCGCATGCAATCTTCCGACAATAAACAAGGCAGTTCGGGTTTTTTTGATATTGAAACCGGTAAACAGATGAGTGAAGATGAAAAATTCCTTCATGATAAAGCACGCGAAATTTATAACAAACGTGTTGAGCAAGGTGTGGCTCGCGAACAAGCACGCAAGGATTTGCCTTTATCTACTTATACAGAGGCATATTGGAAAATTGATTTACATAATTTATTGCACTTCCTAAAACTAAGAATGGAAAAAAACGCTCAACTGGAAATACGCGAATATGCCAATAAAATCGGTTACGAAATTGTAAAAAAATGGGTGCCTATTGCTTGGGAAGCTTTTGAGGAATATGTTCTTACTTCAAAAGAGTTTTCAGGCTTTGAATTGCAATTAATATCCTTATTGGCAAACGGCAAAAAAGAAGAAGCAAAACAACAAGCCCTTGATTACGGTTGGATAAAATATAAAGAAAACGGCGAACTGAAGTTTAATATGGAGCGTTGGGAGTTCGAAAATAAATTAAATGAATTACAAATTGAAATCCCTTGGTAAATAATTTCCTCTTTCTCTATTTAATGAATATGAAAGAATGACAAAACGAAGAATCAAAAAAGCACTTAAACGAGCTATTTATTTACCAAGAGGATTGGATTTTATCAGATATGTTTCAAACAAAATTTATTCTTTCTATTTACGAAAAACCAAAAGTTTAAAGGTTGCTCACCCTTCAACGGTAATGTTGGAAGTTACCAATCATTGTAATTTGCACTGTATTACGTGTCCGCGTGAATATGACTACGGCAAAAAAATGGATAAGGGATATATGGATTTTGATAAATTTAAACAAACAATTGACGAACTTTATCCGTATGTAGATTCCGTCGGTCTGACTGGACTTGGTGAAACCTTGCTTTACACTGATATTGTAAATGCTGTTGATTATATAAAAAATAAGAGTAAAGGAATAATTGTTTCTTGTTCTATAAATGCGCATCTCCCCGATTCTGTTGAATATGTTCGACAATTGGCAAATAAGATAGATACAATACAAATATCTATGGACGGATTAGGAGAAATTTATAATAAAATAAGGGTTGGCGGCAATTTTGACTTTTTTAAATCTAATTTGGAAAAAATAGTTGAACTAACTCGCACCGGTTCCACCGATATTATGATAAATGTTGTGATTGTTAAAGAAAATTATCATCAAATGTCGGATATTGTTGATTTTGTTGCGGGAATGTCTATCGGATATTTAAATATGATTCCGATTAATTTGGTTGCAAAAACCGACGAGGATATTTCTTACTATAAATTTTTTTTTACTGAGGAGTATATTAGCGCGGCTCTTAAAGCGAAAAAACAAGCGGCAAAATATAAAAATTTAGAGTTTATTCTTTCGGAACTTTCCACTGATAACGGTTTTAAATCGTGCCCGTATCCTTGGAACTATTTTTATGTTTCGTGGGACGGATATTTACCGCCGTGTTGTGCAAAACCTTTCCCTAAGGAATTAAATTTCGGTAATGTTTTTGAAAACGGCTTGATGAAAAGTCTTAATTCCGAGGGCTTTATGAACTTTAGAAAAATGTGGTATAAAAATAAAACTCCGGATTTTTGCCGTAAATGTTCTGCCGATATTGACCTTTGAGTGAATATTGCTATATTACATAATTGTAAAGTAGAGTAACTCTTTTAACGAATGCAAAAAATTATTATTGCAGCAATTGCACAAAATAATGTTATAGGCAATAAAAACAAAATGCCTTGGAAATTGGAAGAGGAATTGAAATTTTTCAAACAAACTACCCTCGGCAATGCTGTACTGATGGGAAATAATACGTTCCTCTCCATTGGAAAACCTCTGAACAAAAGGATAAATATTGTCCTTTCAAAAAGCAAAAAAGAGGATAAAAAGATTGATAATCTTCATTATTTTAACTCAATTGATGAAGCAATATCTTTTGCCGACAATTTAAAAGTTGAAAAACTTTTTGTAATTGGCGGGGAAAGCGTTTTTTATCAAACAATAAATTTGGTTGACGAATTAATAATTAGTAAAATATCAGTAAATATTGATGGCGATAAATTTTTTCCGAAAATAGATTGTAAAATTTGGGAATTGAATAAAACGGAAAATTATTCATCGTTTTCGGTGGAACAATATGGAAGAAAGAAAAATGGATAATAATAAAAATAAAATAAAAATATTACCGCAAAACATTGCAAATAAAATTGCTGCCGGCGAGGTAGTGCAACGTCCCGCTTCCGTATTAAAAGAGTTGCTCGAAAACGGAATTGATGCCGGAGCAAAAAATATTGAGATATTTATTAAAGCCGCCGGTAAAACTTTAATTCAAGTAGTTGATGACGGAATCGGTATGACCGATGAAGATGCTATTAATTGCATTAAACGCCATGCCACATCTAAAATTTCGGGGCTTGATGATTTGGAAGCGATAAACACTTTCGGATTCAGGGGTGAGGCACTAAGTTCAATTGTTGCAGTGGCAAAAGTGGAAATTAAAACATCACAAAATCACGAAGAATTGGGAACGCTTTTAAGCGTTGAGGAGAACGGCGAAGTAAAAATTGAAAAAGGACATTTCCCAAAAGGTACATCCGTTAGTGTGAAAAATCTTTTTTACAATACTCCGGGCAGAAGAAAATTTTTAAAAGCCAATACTACGGAATTAAAACATATTACCGATACATTTAAACGAATTGCTTTAAGTTATCCAGAAGTTGCTTTTAAATTTTGGAATAACGATGAATTGGTTTATAACTTTTCCGTTGGAGGATTAGATGAAAGAATTAAGGATGTTTTTTATGAAAACATCTTTAACGGTTTAATTGAAGTTGAAGAAAAGACCGAGTTTTTAAATATTAAAGGTTATGTGGCTAAACCGACTTTTTTACGAAAAAACCGCGGAGAACAGTTCGTTTTTATTAATAAACGATATGTTATCAGTAAAACCGTAAATCATGCTGTGTTTGCTGCTTACGAGCAACTTTTGGAAAAAGGTGAGTATCCGTTTTTTATCCTTTTTATTGAACTTGATCCTAAACGATTTGATATTAATGTTCATCCGGCAAAAATGGAAATTAAATTCGATGACGAAAATAGTATTCACAATTTTGTACGTGCGGTTGTTCGTAAATCAATAGGTCAATACGATTTGGTCCCTAATATCGGCTTTGAGAAAAACAATGAAATTACTTCCGCATTAAAACAAGAGCATAGCGATTATATCCCCAAAGGTGATTTTAGCGACAGACCGAGAATAACCGTTAACAAAGGGAAAAAAAGTGAAAGGGGAATATATAAGGACGATGAAATCGATTTACTCTTTAATTCCATAAATTCCGGTTTGCGTAACGAGGTTCACGGAACGGATTCTTCACATCCGTTTGATGAAACCAGTTATGTGCATTCTGCCGGGGGGGCTACAGGCGATGAACAAAGTGAAAATGCCGGTTCTTTTTTGGTTTCGCTGCAAAACAAATATATCCTTTCTCCCATAAAAAGCGGTTTAATGGTAATTGACCAACATGTTGCTCACGAGAGAATCCTTTACGAAAAAGCTATTAATTCATTTGATGCCGATATCCCTTTTTCACAACAACTTCTTTTCCCCGAAGAAGTTAAGTTGGACCCGGCTGATTACGATTTGTTAAAATCTCTTTATTCCTATTTAAGTAAACTCGGATTTGAAATAAAATTTAAAGCGAAAAATGTTGTGTTAATTAACGGTGTCCCTTCGGATGTTAAAACCGGAACTGAAACGGACACATTGTTGGGGATTATTAAAGAATACAGAATTAATGAAGAAGAAAAACATTTAGAAGAGCGAGACAATATTGCAAAGTCTTTTTCGTGCAAAACGGCAATTAAAGCCGGCGATAAATTAACAGAACAAGAAATGCGTGTACTTGTAGATCAACTTTTTGCTACTTCCATGCCTTACGTTTGTCCTCACGGCAGACCGATAATCATAAAAATTCCTCTTACTGAGTTTGATAAAAGATTCGGGCGAACTTAGAGATAATTCCCAGTTATTTCCAATTAGGCGGAGCAATAACAACAACAAATTCTCCTTTTAATTGATGTTCGCTGAATGTTTCAAGGATTTGGGATGGACAACCGCGCCAAAGTTCTTCAAATTTTTTGGTCAGTTCTCGTCCTATTGCCACAATGCGTTCCGGCATATATTCCGCCAATTCTTTCAACAATTTTTCAATCCTGTACATAGATTCATAAAAAACTATTGTGCGTTCTTCTTTTGCAAGTGCGGTTAATTTTTTTTTACGTCCTTTCTTTTGCGGAAGAAATCCTTCAAAAATAAAAGAATCGGTTGGTAGCCCGGCAATTGAAAGAGCAAGAATTGCCGCATTTGCTCCTGGAATACCGACTACTTGAATATCATTTTTGTGTGCCGCATTTACCAAGCGTACACCCGGGTCGGAAATTGCAGGTGTTCCCGCATCCGATATTACAGCGGCCGTTTCGCCCGATTTAATTCTGGAAATAACGGCGGAAATTTTTTTCTCTTCCATACGTGAATTAAACGAGACTAACTCTTTTTTGATGTTAAAATGCTTTAATAAATTTCCGCTTGTACGCGTATCTTCGCAAAGTATAAAATCAACGGCTTCTAAAATTTTTAACGCTCTTAAAGTAATATCTTCCAAGTTCCCTATTGGGGTTGCAACAACATATAACATTTATTTTCTTTTAAATTTTATTGATGAACAAAAATAGGGAATAATTTAAATAGATATTTTGATTTTTGGAATTGAGTTAATATCCATGATTTATCTATAAGAGTGGTTATGAAATTTATTAATTCGTTTTCTATAAATTAAATGGAAATATTTTATTGCTTCCCTTATGGTATTAAGTTAAATTTCGAATCGAGATGAGTGAGATAATATTTACAAAAATAACTGCTGCCGGAAACGATTTTATTTTGATTGATAAAAAAATAAACGACCGGCTTAAACTTTCTTCGGAGATAATAAAATCCGTTTGTAACAGAAGGTACGGAATTGGTGCAGACGGTGTGTTAACTATTACTGATAGTGAAGTAAGTAATTTTGAAATGGAGTATTTTAATTCCGATGGCAGTAGCGGCATGCTATGTGGAAACGGAGCCCGTTCAATTATTCTTTATGCGGAATATAGCGGCAGATTGAAAAACAAAAAGGCATATTTTTTATTTAACGGGAAAAGTTATTTCGGTGAAATCCTGGAAGAAGGAAAAATAAAATTTAATCTTAATTCTCCCTCCGATTTGAAATTAAATTTTAATTTGGAATTATCAGATACAAGTTTTGTCGCTTCGTTTATAAACACCGGTGCTCATCATGTTGTTATTGATGTTGAAGGAATGAACTTGAAGAGTTTTCCCGTAAATAAATACGGTCCCGAAGTTCGTAATCATTCCAAATTTAATCCGCCCGGAACCAATGTAAATTTTATTGCCGTTAATAACGGAACAATCAATATCAGAACTTACGAAAGGGGAGTTGAAGCAGAAACACTTGCTTGCGGTACCGGTTCCGTTGCTTCGGCAATAATAAGCTTTTTTAACGGGAAAGTTAAGCCTCCGGTAATTCTTAAAACTAAAAGCAACGAAAAACTTATTGTCGATTTTAAATACAAAAACAATTTGTTCTCGGATGTTTCTTTAATGGGGCCGGCTAAAATAGTTTTTGAAGGAAAAATTTTTATATAAAATAGGATAAAAAAAAGATGGGAAAAGTAATTTTTACGGTTAAATACGAAGTTGTTAAAGAGAAAACGGAACAGTATCTTGAGATTATTAAAGAATTAAAAAATATTGTTAAAGCTGAAGGTTTGGAAAGTTATTCGGTGTATTCCGCAAACGGTAAAAAAAATATTTATCAAGAAGTTTTTATCTTCGAAAATAAAGAAGCATTTGATAACTACGACGATGCAACGAACGAACGTGTAGATATTTTAATGGTACAACTTGCTGATTACGTTGTACCCAATACAACAGAATATTTAACCTTAAGCGAAGTGTAAACTATGATAGAATACGTAGGTGCAATACATATCCATTCTACTTACTCCGACGGCTCCGGTACTGTTGATGAAATTGTTAAAGCCGCACGCGAGGTAGGATTAGACTATATTGTACTTACCGATCATAATACGTTAAGGGCAAAAACGGATAATAAAGAAGGTTGGCACGGCGATACTTTTTTGCTTGTGGGGGCAGAATTAAATGATAAACGTAACCTAAACCATTACCTCGCATTGGGAATTGAAAAAACTTTTTCTACCCGTATGAATGCCAAAGAGTATGTGGCAAAGGTTAAAGAAAGCGGAGGAATAGGATTTATTGCACATCCTCACGAAGAACGAAATTCTATGAAAGAACATCCGGCCTATCCGTGGACAGAATGGAAGACGGATGATTTTACCGGAATTGAAATTTGGAATCATATGTCGGAATGGATGGAAGGCTTAAATGAAAGCAATAAATACAACCGTTTTGTGCATCCACTTAAATCGGTTGTTGCACCTCCGAAAAAAACATTGGAAGTATGGGACGAACTGAACCTTAAACGCAAAGTAGTTGGTATTGGCGGAATAGATGCACATGCACATAAATTGAATTTACTCGGATTTTTTGAAGTAGAAGTTTTTCCCTACAAAGTTTTGTTTAAATCAATACGAACACACCTTTTGTGCAACACTCCGCTTAATAAATCCAACAAAGGCGTGGAATTTACTTATGATAGAAATGAAATTCTTAAAACTTTAAAAAGCGGGAGACTTTTTATTTCAAACTATTATCATGGCGATGCAAAAGGATTCCGTTTTTTTGCACAAGATTCCAACATGATTTATCAAATGGGAGAAACAATTCCGTTTAACGATAAAATTAGATTGCGTGTAATTTTACCCAATATTAGCGGAACAATACGGTTAATTGCAAACGGAAAACAAATTGACGAAGTTGAAAATATTGATGCCGAATTCAGAATTGAAAAAACCGGAGCTTACAGAGTGGAAATTTACCTTGACGGAAATCCATGGATATATTCAAATCATATTAGAATTGGACTTTAATTTTTATTAAATTTACACCTTATATTAAAATACATTTGTTGAGGAGAAAAAGTGTTAGCAAAAAAGAAAAAATTATCGAAAAAAGAAATTAAGGAAGATAAGCTGGTTACAACCTTCTACGAAGCCAAATCGTTTTACGAAAAAAATCAAACAGCAATCTTTGCAGTTGTTGGTGCCGTTGCGGCTCTTATTGCTGTTATTCTGTTCTACTCAAGCAGAGTTGACGAGAAAAATTTAGCGGCTTCCACGGAACTTACAAGAGTACTCCCTACATACAATGCAGGGCTTTATCAGCAAGCTATTGACGGGAAACCCGGTACTAAAGAGATAGGACTACTTAAAATAGTTGATGAATACGGCGGCTCGGAACAAGGTGAACTTGCAAGAATCTATCTGGCAAATGCATATTATTTTACCGGTCAAGTTGATAAAGCATTAGAGCAATACGACTCCTATTCCGGCAACGATGATATAATGATTGCAGCTGCCTTGGCAGGTAAAGCCGGTTGTTACGAAACAAAAGGG
>CAZTYP010000118.1:0-2694 GCA_964617555.1 uncultured Melioribacteraceae bacterium
CGGATATTTTTTCCCGGCAGTAGAAATTAATGATTCGCCGCGTTTCCCTTGGAGAGGATTACTTATTGATGTTTGCCGTCACTTTATGCCTGGCGAAGTGATTAAGAGAAACCTTGACGGTATGGCTGCCGTTAAAATGAATGTTTTCCATTGGCATTTATCGGAAGACCAAGGCTTTAGGGTTGAAAGTAAAGTTTTTCCGAAACTTACGGAATTAGGCTCGGACGGTTTATATTATACGCAAGAGCAGATTAAAGAAATTATTCACTATGCAAACGAAAGGGGAATTAGAGTAATACCGGAATTTGATATACCGGGCCATGCAACAGCAATGCTTGCGGCTTATCCGGAACTGGCAAGCAAAAAAGGTGAATATAAAATTGAAAGAGAATGGGGAATATTCGATCCAACGTTAAATCCGGCATCGGATAAAACTTATGAATTCCTTGATAAATTATTCGGAGAAATGACTTCTCTTTTTCCCGATGAGTACTTTCATATCGGCGGAGACGAAAACAACGGAAAACAATGGGATGCAAATGAAAACATCCAAGCATTCATGAAAGCCAATAATATCAAGGATAATCACGCATTGCAAGCTTATTTTAATAATAGAGTTTTGAAAATACTAACAAAGTATAATAAAAAAATGGTAGGCTGGGATGAAATTTTACATGAAGATATGCCGAACAATATTGTAATACAATCATGGCGTGGTAAAAAAGCTTTGGTGGAAGCCGCTGAAAAAGGATATCAAGTAATTCTATCCAACGGTTATTATATAGATTTAATGCAACCAACTTCATATAATTATTTAAATGACCCGTTACCAAAGGGAATAAAATTAGATGAAGATAAAAAAAAATATGTACTCGGTGGCGAAGCTACAATGTGGGCGGAAATGATTTCACCCGAAACTATTGATTCAAGAATTTGGCCTCGTACCGCTGCTATTGCCGAACGTTTGTGGTCTCCGCAAGAAATAAATAATGTAAATGATATGTATAAACGTCTTGATAGAATAAGTTATTTGTTAGAGCAAGTAGGCCTTACACATATAAAAAATTACGGAATGATGTTAAGAAGGCTTACAAACAATAACGGAACCGAGCCGCTCGATATTTTGATTCAAACCATTGAACCTGTAAAAATTTACAAAAGAAATGCTTTAAGAAAACAAAACCAGCAAACACCTCTAACAAGAGTAGTTGATGCCGCAACCGCCGATGCAAAAACAGCAAGAGAATTTGAAAATTTGGTTGATTCCTATTTAGCCGATAAAAAACTTGATATGAATAAACATAAAGCATTGGTAAAGCAATTGGAAATATGGAAGAACAACCATGCAAAGCTGTTACCGGTTATAAAAAGATCGCCGATATTAAAAGAAATTGAACCGATGTCAAAAAAACTTTCCGAACTATCTGCCTTAGGTTTGGAAATATTAAGCTATAAAGAAGTTCATCAAAGTATAACCGAAGACCTATTTAACAACGGAACTGAAATAATTAACAAAGCAAAAGTTCCGGTTGCACAAACCGAATTAATGATAACTTCGTCAATAGAAAAATTATTTGGAAGTTTAATGCACTAAACCGAATCGAGGAATTATGGGACAGCTGAACTGGTTAGATATCTTAGTAATAATTTCATTCTTTATAGTAATATTCGGTATAGCCGCTTACTACGCAAAACAAGCGGGTAAAGATACCGGAGAGTTTTTTCTTTCCGGAAGAAATATGCCGTGGTATATTGCCGGAACCGCAATGGTGGCAACCACTTTTGCCGCAGATACTCCGCTTGCCGTTACGGAATTGATTGCAAGAAACGGAATTGCTGGTAACTGGCTTTGGTGGAATCTTGCTATCGGTGGAATGTTAACGGTTTTCTTTTTTGCTAAACTTTGGCGAAGAGCAAATATACTTACGGATGTAGAATTTGTAGAATTAAGATATTCCGGAAAATCGGCTGCACTGCTGCGAGGATTCAGAGCTATATATTTAGGACTTTTTATGAACGCTATTGTACTCGGTTGGGTACATAAAGCAATGGAAAAAATCTTTTCGGTTGTTATCCCCGGTTACGATTCTTTTACACTTGTGGTTATTGTTGCTTTGATAATAGCTGTTTATTCTTCCGCATCCGGTTTACTTGGAACCGCCAGAACGGATAGTTTTCAATTTGTTTTTGCAATGATTGGTTGCGTGATACTTGCCGTTATTGTTGTTCAACAACCTGAGATTGGAAGCCTTGCCGTATTGAAAAATAAATTACCGGAATCTACCTTGGAATTTTTTCCGTCGATTGGAAATATAAATGCAACTGATGTTGGTACAGGCGTTTTTGCTTTATCGGTCGGGGCTTTTATTGCACATGTAGGTTTGCAATGGTGGAGCAGTTGGTATCCCGGTGCCGATCCCGGTGGAGGCGGTTATATTGCACAAAGAATGATGAGTGCTAAAAATGAAAAGCATAGTGTACTTGCCACTTTGTGGTTTACAATTGCTCATTATACAATCAGACCTTGGCCATGGATTATTGTTGCACTCGCCGCTTTGGTATTATTGCCGAGAAGTGGTGGTATTGATGATTTAAAATCGGAAAATATTTCTTATTATAAAATTGCACAAACAAAATTCAATAAAGCCGAACTTAATAAAGAAGAAAGTTCAATTGCCGCAACACCGGAGTTTG
>CAZTYP010000119.1:0-4786 GCA_964617555.1 uncultured Melioribacteraceae bacterium
ATAAAAAGCATTTTTTCAAATACAAGTTTAAAAATTCCGGAAAGAGGTTTTTGAAAATTATAAACAAAGGAGTTTATATAATATGTAAATTCGTAAATTGACAATTCCGCTTGATATGGATAGATTAAATACATTGTTAGAAAAAATAAAAGGATTGTGAGATGAAATTGGACGGAAAATCTTTAACACTAAAAGAGGTGGAAAAATTTTTGTCCGGCAATGTAAAAATTGAATTAACGGCGGAAGCAAAGAAAAGAATAAAAAAAGCTCGTGCCATGGTAGATAAATGGATTGCCGATGATGAAGTTGTTTACGGTATCACCACTGGATTCGGGGAATTTGCAAATATAAAAATTTCTCAAGATCATTTGGAGCAACTGCAAGAGAATTTGATAAAAAGTCATTCTGTCGGTTTAGGAGACCCGCTGCCTCCCTTCATAGTAAAAGTGATGATGTTATTACGAGTTAATGCTTTAGCTCGCGGGCATTCGGGGATAAGGCTTTCCACAATACAGCTTTTAATAAACATGATGAATAATAATATTATTCCCGTCATACCCTCGCAAGGCTCGGTTGGCTCCAGTGGAGATTTAGCCCCCCTTTCCCATCTTGTACTTGCAATGATTGGCAAAGGGAAGGTGCAAGTATTTAAAGAGCTTACTTATCTTACCAAAGAAACTCCTAAGATGTTAGCGGCAAGCTCGGTTCTAAAAAAATTCGGATTAAAACCTGTACGCCTTCGCGCAAAAGAAGGTCTTGCATTAATTAACGGAACACAAATGATGACGGCCTTTGCGGCATATATTACTATTAAAGGGAAAGAACTGTTAAAATATTCCGATATTGCGGCGGCATTAAGTCACGAAGCTTTACGAGGAACGGATAAAGCATACGATAAGCGAATTCATATGTTGCGCCCCTTTGAAGGACAGACAGCCACGGCTGCAAACATGTTACGCTTAATTGAAGGAAGTGAAATTCGTATTTCTCATTTGCAAAATGATAATCGAGTGCAAGATTCTTATTCAATCCGTTGCATCCCACAAATTCACGGGGCATCTAAGGATGCTGTTAATTACGTTGCATCGCGTGTTGCAATCGAATTAAACTCCGTTAACGATAATCCCCTTGTTTTCCCGGATGAAGGGGATCACCTTGAAGGCGGGAATTTTCACGGACAACCTATGGCTTTGGCAATGGATTTTATGGGGATTGCTTTATCCGAATTGGCAAATGTATCGGAACGCAGAATAGAACGATTAACAAACGGTTCCCTTAGCGATTTACCGAGATTTTTAACAAGGCTGGGGGGCATTAACTCCGGATTTATGATTGCACAATATACTGCCGCAAGCATTGTTTCGGAAAACAAAGTGCTTGCACATCCTGCTTCCGTAGATTCCATACCAACATCGGCAAACCAGGAAGACCATAACTCAATGGGTTCTATTGCCGCCCGTAAATGTTTTCAAATATTAAAAAACGTTCAAAAGGTAATTGCAATAGAATTACTTACAGCCGCACAGGGAGTTGAATTTCTGAAACCCCTTAAATGCGGCAAAGGGACTTCTGTTGCAATGAAAGAAATAAGAAGACTTGTGCCCGAATTGAAGAAAGACAGAATAATGTATACAGATGTGGAAAAAATAATTAATATAGTTGAAAACGGAACGCTTCTCAAAAAAGTTGAGAAAGTTGTTTCTCTTAATTAAAAAAGGAATTATAAAATGGTTAAACAAAAATTATTATTGCTTTTATTAATTACCGTCCCGTTATTTGCCGGTACTAATACAATAGAAAAGAACGGAAAAAAATATTTTTCCGGAGTAGTGGTAATCAAATTAAAATCGCAAAACAACACATTGAATAAAAACATTACTTTACAAAAAGAACTGAAAAAGTTCGGGATTAATAAAATTACCGAATTTGTTAAAACAAACGATGAGAATTTGCGTAAAATCTTTTTGTTAAAATATACAAAGCCCTTAGACCCCGAATATATTTCGGCAAAACTGGCAAGAAAAAAAGAGATTGACTGGGCGGAACCCCTTTATGTTCGCAAAGTTACGGATACCCCGAACGACACGTATTTTTCCAAACAATATTTTTTAAGTAAAATTGAAATTGAAAAGGCATGGGATATTACAAAAGGGAATGCAAATATTATTCTTGCGATTGTTGATACCGGAGTGGATTGGAATCATGAAGATTTAGCCGGACATATTTGGCAGAATGACGATCCTATTAATGGTGTTGACGATGATAATAACGGCTATATTGATGATATACACGGATGGGACTTCGGAGGAATTGACGGAACGCCGGATAACGACCCGAAGGAAGATGCTCCCACGCACGGAACTCATGTTGCCGGAATTGCGGCGGCGGTTACAAATAATTCAAAAGGGGTTGCGGGTGCAGGATATAATTTAACCATTATGCCCGTTAAAACAACCCGCCACGATGTTGGTGACAGAAGCATTGTTTTCGGTTATCAAGGAATTATTTATGCTGCGGATAACGGTGCCGATATTATTAATTGCAGTTGGGGAGGCTCAGGGTATTCCAGAGCCGAACAAGAAATCATTAATTATGCAATTGCCAAAGGTGTGGTAATTATTGCTTCCGCCGGTAACGATGGGAAAAATGATGTGCTCTTTCCGGCTGCCTACAAGGGAGTTTTATCGGTTGGTAATACCGATTCCGAAGATAAAATAAGTACCTCGTCCAATTACGGGTATAAACTTGATGTTTGTGCTCCCGGAACATCCATTTACAGTACATGGCAAAGTAACACCTACACATTTCTTTCCGGCACTTCAATGTCGTCGCCGCTTATTGCCGGGGTTGCCGGCTTGGTGATTGATAAATACCCCGATTACACTCCGCTTCAGATAATTGAACAGATAAGAAGCAATGCGGATAATATTGATGCTTTAAATTCCGGAAAAGAATTTATGCTTGGTTCGGGAAGAGTTAACGCTTATAAAGCCCTTAGTAACGGAAGTGTAAAATCGGTACGTGTAGATTCGGTTGAGTTTGTTGAGATAAATAATCCGGACGGAATTTTTGAAGCGGGTGATGAAGTGGAAATAAAATTAAAATTTATTAATTTTCTCTCTCCTCTCACGGCTTTATCCGTTGACTTATCGAGCAACGACCCCAATGTAACCGTTACGGCATCCCGTTTTTCAACTTCCGCCAAGGGTACGTTGGAATCGTTTGATAATTATAATCAAACTTTTAAATTTAAAATAAACGATAACTCTGCCAACGATAAAGAGGTGTTTTTCAAAATTACTTATTCCGACGGCACATATTCTGATTTTGAATATATTTCCCTTAATATAAATCCTACATACAGAACACAGTCCGGTAATAAAATTGCGTTAACCGTTACCAGCAAAGGAACTTTAGGATTTAACGACTACCCCTCAAATTTGCAGGGAAGCGGTTTTACATATATGAAAGGAGACAATCTTCTTTTTGAAGGGGGACTTATGTACGGAAATTCCGACACAACTTTTGCCGATGCCGTACGCAGCGCCAATACCGATTATCAATCGAATGATTTTAAACCACTTTCGTTTGTGCAAATTAATATACCGGGAACTATTGCCGACCAAGAGTGTATTTCGGAATTTAACGACGATAATGCGGGAGAAAGTAAACCGGGAATAAAAACCGTGTTGAAAACATATACTTTTTCCGACAATGGAAATGATAACTACATTATCTTAAAATATATTTTTACAAACAACAGCATCAATAATTATACAAATTTTTATGCGGGAATTTTCTTTGATTGGGATATTAACGGCAACGGATATGATAAGAATATAACAAGGTTTAACTCTCAGAACAATTTCGGATATGTTTATCACGAAACAAAAGTTTTACCGTATATAGCAATGGCTTTGCTTTCGGATGGCACAACGGGGTTTTACGGCATTCAAAATAATGGCGAGGACGGTGGACTTGAAATATATAAGAACTTTACCGATACGGAAAAGTGGACGGCCCTTTCAAACGGATTAAACAAAACCGATGCCGGTCCGCAAGATGTTTCGTGCGTTATTTCCGCCGGTCCGTACAATTTAAATTCCGGCGAGAGTTTAGAAATAGCTTTTTCGGTAAATGCCGCATTAAGTTTGGAAGAGTTACAAAAGAGTGTCGTTAACGGAAAGAAAAAATATGAATCCCTTTTAACCGATTTAAACGAGGACGTTCCGGAATTACCTGAAAAATTTATTTTAAAACAAAACTACCCCAATCCCTTTAATCCTGCTACAACAATAAATTATTCAATAGCCAAAAGAGGATTGGTGCAATTAAAAATATATGATGTACTTGGTAAAAAAATTATTACGTTGGTAAATAAAATACAAAAGAGCGGGAAATATAGTGTGGATTTTAACGCAAACGAGTTATCATCGGGAGTGTACTTTTATAAATTACAATGGAATAATTTTTCGGTAACAAAAAAAATGATTTTATTAAAATAAATAACAACAGATAAAAACGATTATAAATTTTGTTATAAAAAGAGAAATGATTTACGAAGAGTTTAACCTTTTTGTTTTTCATTTAGAGATGTTATTATTAAGAATATGTTGAATATTTACGTTGGCGGAATTTTTTTCTAAAATGTACAAGGTTATAACATCGTTATGTTTAACCCCAAAAGCCCTCTTTTTAATTTTCAACAAATCCTTTTTGAAATCGTCGGGATAATAAAAGCCGTATCCTTTAAAATTACAGCCTTTCTTTAACCGGGCTCACCTCC
>CAZTYP010000120.1:0-5082 GCA_964617555.1 uncultured Melioribacteraceae bacterium
CCGCCTATTTCACCAATCATAACAATGCCTTCTGTTTGAGGGTCATCGTTAAGTAATTTGATTATGTCTATAAATTGTGAACCGATTACGGGGTCTCCGCCAATTCCGATGCAAGTTGATTGTCCTATTTTTAAATCGGAAAGTTGTTTAACGGCTTCGTAAGTTAAAGTTCCGCTACGCGATACAACGGCAACCTTCCCTTTTTTGTGGATAAAACCGGGCATAATGCCTATTTTGGCTTTCCCTGGTGAAATTATTCCCGGGCAGTTAGGACCTATTAATCTAACGTCTTTTTGTTTAAGTACGTTGTAAACTTCCACCATATCTTTGGCGGGAATACCTTCTGTAATGCAAACAATCAATTTAATTCCCGCGTTTGCAGCTTCGAGGATTGCATCGGCGGCAAAGGGAGGGGGAACAAAAATTGCGGAAGCCGTTGCTTTTGTTTCTTTAACTGCATCGGCAACAGTATTAAAAATTGGAATTACTTTGTTGAATTTTGTACCGCCTTTTCCTGGGGTAACTCCGGCTACCACTTTGGTGCCGTATTCAAGCATTTGTGTTGTATGGAATGCCCCTTCACTGCCGGTAATTCCTTGTACAACAACTTTTGTTCTTTTGTCGAGCAGAATACTCATCTTAAAATTCCTTATTTAATTTATATCGTAAAAAATAATTTACTAAGTTAAAAAAAATAATTAAAAAACTAAATTTAATTTACCGCTTCCGGAGGATTTTCGGTATCCATATTTTCAAATTTGTCAACTAATCTTTGCGGGTCGTGAATTAGTGTGGGCAAGCATTGTGTACAAATCCATGTGTGATTTGCTGCAAAGGTAATTGCCACAAGAGGAACAACATTTTCCGGTCTGTTACAACTAATACATTTTTTTAATTCGTTATTCATAAACATCCTTAAATTAAATTTGCTGTTTGTAATAAAATTTCTTCTTTAAATTGATTTGCAAGAAGTTGCATTCCAATAGGAAGTCCGTCAGAATCGAATCCAACGGGAATATTTATACCGGGAATTCCGGCTAAGTTAGCCGAAGTTGTATAAATATCGCTCAAATACATTTCCAACGGGTCGGATGATTTTTCGCCTAGTTTGAATGCGGTTGTGGGTGATGTGGGAGTTAAAATAACATCCACTCGATTGAAAGCATTATCAAAATCTTCTTTGATTAAACGGCGTACTTTTTGTGCCTTTGTATAATAGGCATCGTAATAACCGGAAGAAAGGACATAAGTACCCAACATAATTCTGCGTTTTACTTCCTTGCCAAAACCTTTTGAGCGTGTTTGAGTGTACATATCGTTAAGTTCGGTTTGGTTTGTATCTCTGTATCCGTATCGTACGCCGTCGTAACGTTGTAGGTTTGCGGAAGCTTCCGCCGTTGTTAAAATATAGTAAGTCGCAATTGAATATTCGTTATGTTTAAGATGAATATCAATAAATTCAATATTCTCTTTTTCAGAGAGTTGCTTGATTTTTTTTTCAATTATCTCTTTTATTTCTTCATTTAAACCTTTTCCAAAAAATTCTTTAGGGATGCCGATTTTAATTTTTTTATTATCGGGAACAAGTTTTTGAGTATAATCTGGAACAGGTATCTCTTTACTTGTTGAATCCATTTCGTCTTTGCCGGCAATAACCGAAAGGAGAAGAGCAATATCCTCAACGTTATTTGCAAGAGGGCCGATGGTATCAAAAGAAGAAGCAAATGCCGTTAATCCGTAACGTGATATTCTTCCGTATGTGGGTTTAAGCCCGTAAACACCGCAGAATGATGCGGGTTGCCTTATAGAGCCCCCAGTATCGGTCCCGATGGAAACATCACAAAGTCCGGCCGCAACCGCCGCCGCAGAACCTCCGCTGGAGCCGCCGGGAACTCTGGTTTTATCAACGGGGTTAAGGACTTTTCCAAAAGCTGAATTTTCGTTTGAGGAACCCATTGCAAATTCATCGCAATTGGTTTTTCCTATTATTACGGCATCTTCATCAATTAATTTTTGCACGGCTGTAGCAGTATAAATGGAGTTGAAATTTGTCAACATTTTTGATGAGCATGTAAGAGGTTTGTCTTTTATTGAAAGAACATCCTTAACGGCTATAACCATTCCGGCTAATTTCCCGGCGGAATGGTTGAAAATTTTTTCTTCTATAATTTTTGCTTGTTCAACAGCATTATTAAAAACAAAATTGTAAGCATTAATATCTTTTTCAGCTTCAATTTTATCTAAAAAATATTTTACGTTATCCGTTAAAGAAATTTCTCCGGATTTTATTTTTGATATTTTTTCGGAATAATTTTTATAATTTAACAATTAAACACCCGTAGCTATTTTTGTTCTTTATCGTCATCATCAAGTTTAATATCTTCTTCCACTTCTTTTATGGCATTTTTAAATTCTTTCATACCTTTGCCTATTCCTTTTGCAAATTCCGGAATCTTTTTTGCACCGAATAAAATTAAAATTGCGGCTACAATAATAAACATTTCCATTGGGCCTAAATTACCAAACATTATAACCTCTGTATTTTATGATTTATTTTTAATAATACTTGTTTTATTAAAAAATGATATATAAATGTGTCTGAAAATACCGAATAAAATGTGAAAGCTAATCAAATAGAAAAATGCTTTTCCGTTAGTAATATAAATAAGAATAAGTAAAATAACGGCTAAAGTATAAATGGATGTTTTTGCAAACAAGGTCATATTTTTTGTTTTCGGTATTGCATTATATCTTATATTGCTGACCATAAGTAAAGATAAAATTATGATTGTTGGGGTTAGCAATATATTAAACGGTCTTATAATATTTATTCCGTTATGATAAAACAGAATAAAAGATGCAACGGTAATAGCGGCAATAGGAATAGGTAAACCGTTAAAATCTTGTTTTATTTTAATATCTTCAACCTGAACGTTGAAACGTGCAAGCCGTAATGCCCCGAATATCAGAATGGAGGAACTGATAACAATTCCCCAATAATTGTAATTAATAAAATATGATTGATAAATTAAAAACGAAGGGGCAAGTCCGAAACTTACAACATCGGCAAGAGAATCCAATTCAACTCCGAAAGGTGAAGCCGTTTTTGTTAAACGTGCAAGTAAGCCGTCAATTAAATCGAAAAATGTTGCTACAAAAATGGATAGTGCGGCAAGATGAAAATCTCCCTGGCTGGCAAAGATAACGGATAGAAAACCGCTGAAAATATTTAAAGATGTAGCGGTATTAGGAATTGTCGATTTCGGTATTCTGAATTTGCTCATTTGTTATACTCAAAAAGAATTGATTCTCCGGCTGTTACATTTTCGTTTTCTTTAACTTTTAATTTCCAATTCGTGCTAACAACAACATCAACACGGCTGCCGAATTTAATCATTCCGAATCGGTTACCCATTTTTACAGTATCGCCTTCTTTCAATTCGTAAACAATTCTGCGGGCAACAAAACCTGCAACCTGTGTAAAAAATACTTTGCCGTATTTACTTAAAATTCCGAATTCACATCGCTCGTTTCGTTCGTCAGCTTTGTCGTGAAATGCAACAAGATATTCTCCTTTAACATAGTTTACCAATTCAACCGTTCCGTCAATAGGAATTCTATTAACATGTACGTTTAAAGGAGACATAAAAATAGAAACTTGCCAAGCTTCACCGTTCACATACTTTTTGGATTCAACTTTTTTTATTAACAGTATTTTTCCGTCGGCAGGAGAAACTATTATATTATCCTTATCGGGAATTGTTCTTTCGGGGTCTCTGAAAAAATAGAGAGTAAATAAAAGAAACAAAAGAGTAATTGCGACTATACCGATTCGGAGAATATTATTTTTAAGAAAATATGATAGAATAAATAATAATATCGAAAGGATTATTACAACTATTACATTTATATATCCGTAATTTGTCATTATTATAATCAAAATGTTTGTTATAAGATTTTTGCAATTACAAATTTAATATATTAAATGATAATTTCCTTGTAAATTATATTTTTCTTAATTTTCAGTTCTAATTATATTATTGTAAAGTAAACAAAAAAGATTAATCAGGAGAAAAGATGTTAAAAGGTGGAATGCAAGGAATGATGAAGCAAGTGCAAAAAATGCAAGCCGAGATGGAACGAGTTCAGAACGAACTTGAAAATAAAGTTATTACCGAAGAGAGCGGCGGCGGAATGGTTAAAGCCACTGCAAACGGGAAGAAAAATATAGTTTCCATAGAAATAGACAACGAAATTATAGATTCGGGCGATAAAGAAATGTTGGAAGATTTGGTTGTTGCGGCTGTAAACAAAGCCCTTGATGCCGCCGGTAAAATGGCGGAAGAAGAGCTAGCTGCCGTAACCAAAGGAATGATTCCTCCTGGTTTAAACATTCCGGGATTTTAATTTGTTAATACCTGCAACATTACAGCGTGCAATAGACGAGTTAAGTAAACTCCCGTCTATAGGAAGAAAATCCGCTCAACGTTTGGCACTTCATCTACTGAGAGCGGATGTTAAAGATGTTAAAACTCTTTCGGAGGTTTTAATTGCATTGAAAGAAAACACCCGCAGTTGTAAAATCTGTTTTAATATTTCGGAAGATGAAATTTGTGATATTTGTAAAAGCGAAAAAAGAGATAAATCCCTTGTATGTGTTGTTGAAGAATTCAGCGATGTAATTGCAATAGAAAGAACTAACGAATATTCCGGACTGTACCATGTACTCGGTGGGGTTCTTTCTCCTTTAAGCGGACGCGATGCGGAGTCTCTTAATATTAAAGAACTTATAGCACGTATTAAAAACAGCAATATTAAAGAAGTAATATTAGCCCTAAATCCCGATACCGAAGGTGAAACCACTTCGTTATATATCGCAAAATTATTGAAACCATTTGATGTTAAAGTTTCCAGATTGGCCCGGGGACTGCCTATCGGAGGGGATTTGGAATTTGTGGACGAGGCAACAATAGGCAGAGCCGTACTAAGCAGAATTACAATTGATGATTAAAAATATAAGTGTTATAATGGGGAGAATCATATTCTGTTTTTATCCAAAAAATTAAACTTTTTCCGTTGTCA
>CAZTYP010000121.1:0-9950 GCA_964617555.1 uncultured Melioribacteraceae bacterium
CACTCCTACTCCCACGGTTTTACTTACTGTAAACAAAATCGGAGCTTCCGGCGGAATTGCAATATCGGCGAGCCATAATCCAAACGAGTGGAATGCACTAAAATTACTGAACGGAAAGGGTGAATTTATGTTTCCGAAAGAACATAAAGAATATATTTCCCTACTGAATAAAGCGGATAATTACGTCTCGTGGGAAAAAGTTGGTAAACTTATCATTGATAATTCTGCTCTCCAAAAACATATTGATGCAGTTGTTAATATGAAATACATAAATGTAAAAGAAATTAGAGAACGTAAATTTAAAGTACTTCTTGATTGTGTAAACGGCGCCGGTGTTTACGTTATGCCTAAATTGTTGGAAACATTCGGCTGCAAAGTAATTAAACACGATTGCGAAAAGACCGGAATTTTTACACGTAAGCCTGAACCGTTGCCTGAGAATTTAACAGCCACAATGAACGCGGTAAAAAAAGAGGATGTTGATTTGGGGATTGTTGTTGATCCGGATGTTGACAGATTGGTTTTAATAACCGAAAAAGGAGAACCTTTCGGAGAAGAGAATACAATAGCACAGGCGGTTAAATTTGTTTTGGGAAAAGAAAAAGGAAACGTTGCTGTAAATCTTTCAACAACACGTGCAATTGACGATATTGCCAAAGAAAACGGCTGTATGGTTTTTCGCTCTCCAGTTGGAGAAGCAAATGTTGTAAAGAAGATGAAAGAGGTTGATGCCGTTATAGGCGGCGAGGGAAGCGGCGGAGTAATATTTCCGGCATTGCATTACGGACGAGACGCCCTTGTGGGAACAGCTATTGTTCTTCAACATTTACTGGAATTCGGCAATACTTTAAGTAAATTAAAAGAGAAATTGCCGGAATACCATATTGCAAAAACCACTGTTAAAATAGGGGATAAAAACCCTGACGAGATAATTAATTCGTTAAAAGAAAAATACAAATCGGAAAACATTAATACGGATGACGGTTTGAGAATTGATTTTCCAGACCACTGGGTACATTTCAGAAAATCGAACACGGAACCAATTATTCGCTGCATTGTTGAAGCAAAAACGGAAGATAAAGCTAACAGTTTAATCGATTTTTATTATGCGGAATTAAAATAAATTATCTGAGGATAAATAATTTATCCTCTTTCTTAAAATTATCTTTTTTTTTCGCAAAAAATATATTTCCATAAAACAATTTACAAATTGAGCGGGCATAATTTGTAAATATTACTCAACAAATTTTCCATTGAATAATAATTTTTTGTATATTTAAAACAATTGAAGAAAAGAAAATAATAATTAATATAAGGTAGAGAAATATTGATATCGCAAGTTGGGCAATTGCTGCTTCCAAAATTGTTTTTGGAGTAGAGGAAAGTCCGAACTCCGCAGAACAGAGTGCCGGGTAACTCCCGGGGGTTATGTGTGTAAACACATAATTACGGAAAGTGCAACAGAGAATAGACTTCCTCGGTTATATTGAATCGGGGTAAAGGTGAAACGGCAGGGTAAGAGCCTACCGCTTTGTTAGTAATAACAAAGGTCCGTAACGGAGTCCCGACTTTGCGGGATCAGTGCAAACCCCACTCGGAGCAAGATCGCGTATAGGGCTTTCCACAATTTATTGTGGAATAAAGTTGTTCGCTTGAATAGCCCGGGGTAGATCGCTAGATTCCGATAGTAATATCGGAACCAGATAAATAATTGCCGCCCCGGTTTTTATCGGGGATACAGAATTCGGCTTATAAACTTGCGGTATCAATCTTTTCTCTATAATTACAATGATTGAGAAAAAATGGAAAATTAAGGAAGCACCGGATAAACAAACCGTGCTTGCTTTGGCTGATAGCCTTAGTATTTCGCATGTTTTGGCAACTATCCTTGTTTTGCGCGGAATTACAAATTTCCACGAAGCTAAAACCTTTTTCCGGCCCGATTTATCATCTTTGTACGACCCGTTTTTAATGGACGGAATGCAAGAAGCTACCAACAGAATTATTACCGCAATTACCAACAACGAAAAAATTGTTGTTTACGGCGATTATGATGTTGACGGAACAGCTTCGGCGGCACTGCTTTATCTTTTTCTTAAAGAATTAAATGCCAATGTTGAAGTACATATTCCCAACAGATTAACTGACGGATACGGACTTTCAATTGAATCGATAGACTTGTTAGCCGAAAAACAAACAAATTTAATGATTACCGTTGATTGCGGAATTACGGCAGTTGATGAAGTTGAACATGCAAAATCTTACGGAATAGATACCATTATTTGCGACCATCACAAACCTAAAGAAAAAATTCCGGCTGCCGTTGCAGTACTTGACCCGCTTAAACCGGGATGTAACTATCCGTTTAAATATCTTTCCGGTGCAGGCGTTGCTTTTAAATTGGCACGTGCCGTTTCGGATAGAGTGGGACGTAAAAAAGACATTCTGGAATATTTGGACTTGGTTGCTTTGGCCGCCGCTGCCGATATTGTTTCTTTAACCGACGAAAACAGAATTTTGGTACACAAGGGAATGGAAATGATAAATTCCAACCCGCGGCCCGGAATTTTGGCATTAATAAAAAAAGCTAACAAGGAAGTTGGAAGTTTAACAGCAGGCCAAGTTGTTTTTACAATTGCACCTCGTATTAACGCCGTGGGAAGAATGGGAGACGCAAAACGAGCGGTTGAATTATTCATTGCCGATAATATTACAGAGGCTGAAAGAGTTGCACAAATTTTAGAGGAAGAAAATTATCAACGCCGTAAAATTGACGAATCAACCTTTTCACATGCTGTTTCAATTATTGAAGAGCAAGTGGATTTGGATAATGATGTTGCCATTATTCTTCATGTTGACGAATGGCACCCCGGTGTAATAGGAATTGTTGCTTCGCGTGTTGTAGAAAAATATTACCGCCCGGCCATCATGCTTTCTACCATAGACGGTGTTGCAAAAGGTTCTGCACGCAGCATCACCGGATTTAATATTTACGAAGCACTTCAACAATGTGATGATTTGCTGATTCAATTCGGCGGACACGAAGCCGCTGCAGGTGTTGCCTTGGAAATTGATAAAATTCCGGAATTCAGAAAGCGTTTGAACCAAATATTAAAAAACAAAATGAAAGAGAAAAGCATAATACCCGAAATTACAGTCGATACCAAAATTTCTCTTTCCGATATTACCCCTAAATTTATCAGAATTCTTGAACAATTTGCTCCGTTTGGTCCCGGTAATATGCGCCCAGTTTTTATGGCGGAAAATGTTAAAATTGTTAATCAACCTCGCATTGTCGGTAAAAATCATTTACTTACAACACTGCAACAAAGCGGTAACGATAAAGTATTTGATGCAATAGGTTTTAACCTGGGTTATTTTGCCGATAAAATTGCGAAAGACAGAGATTTAATAGATATTGTTTTTACAATTGAAAAAATTACGCGGAATGGCATTTCTTATCCTCAAATCCGCCTAAAAGATATTAAAGTTAAAGAAAATGTTATTTGATTTTTCCGACGAGAGATTTTGGTTATGTGAAATTTACTTATCCCAAACTCAAACTTTACCGTTCTTCTCTTTAGTCGGGAACTACTATTAAATATAAATCTACAATAAAAAAAGGAGTTGTTTATGTCAGGTCACTCCAAGTGGTCAACAATAAAGAGAAAAAAAGAAGCTCTTGATCAAAAACGTGGAAAAATATTCACAAAATTAATTAAAGAAATTACCGTTGCCGCTAAAATAGGCGGCGGGGATATTGATGCAAACCCGAGATTACGCCTCGCAGTGGATAATGCAAAATCAGCCAATATGCCCCAAGATAATATTATGCGTGCAATCAAAAAAGCAACCGGAGAATTGGAAGGCGTTACATATTTGGAATTAATGTACGAAGGATACGGGCCTGCCGGCGTTGCCTTTATTGTTGAATGCTTAACCGATAATAAAAACCGTACCGTTGCCGAAGTAAGACATCTTTTCACAAAATACGGAAACGGACTTGGAGAAACCGGTTCCGTCGCTTGGATGTTCGATAGAAAAGGCGTTATTACACTTCCTCGGCAAGGAAAAGACGAAGATGAAATTTTAGAAATTATACTTGATGCCGGTGCAGACGATTTGCAAACGGAGGATGATTTTTTTGAAGTTACCTCGTCTGTAGAAAACTTTGAAACCGTGCGTAAGGCTTTGGCAGATGCCGGACTTGAAATTGACAACGCTTCTTTGCAATGGATTGCAAAAAACACAATTGAAGTTGAAGGTGAAGCCGCTGAAAAAGTTGAAAAACTTTACGATATGCTCGAAGATAGCGATGATGTTCAAAACGTTTACACAAATGCAGATTTTAAATAGCCATGATTATTATCGGAGTTGATCCCGGAACCATTCTCACCGGTTTCGGGATTATTAAATATCAAGACAACAAGCTTATTTATATCCACTCGGGAATTATAAAACCTCCGATAACAAAAGAAATTCCGCCGCGTCTCGAAATAATATACGATGAATTAAATAAGTTAATAAAAAAATATAACCCTTCGCAATTTTCAATAGAAACCGCTTTTTATAACAAAAATGTTCAATCCGTTTTAAAGATTGGTTACGTACGGGGAATTTCTTTACTTGTTGCTCAACATAATAATTTGGAAATAAGCGAATACTCTCCCAGAGAAATTAAAAAATCCGTTGTCGGCAACGGTGGTGCATCCAAAGAACAAGTGCAATTTATGATAAAAAAATTGATGAGTTTAAAAAAAGATTTCCCTAAATTTGATGAAAGTGATGCTTTGGCAATAGCAATTTGCCATGCTTTTAAAAAAGATTCTTTATCTCACAAAAGCGGAAATTGGAAAAAATTCATTGAGGCAAATCCCGAACGCATTATATAATTTTTGGAACTGATATGATTGGATATTTAACAGGAAAAATAATTAATAAAAAACCGACTCAGATTTTACTTGACGTAAACGGAGTTGGTTACATTGTAAATATTACTCTTTCTACATTCGAATCTTTAGCCGACAGTAATACGGATACTGTTTCACTTTATACATATTTAAACGTCCGCGAAGATGCAATGATTTTATTCGGTTTTTCCACACTTGCCGAAAAAGAGATGTTTGAATTGCTAATTAGCGTTAGCGGTGTAGGACCAAAATCCGCACAATCAATTCTTTCCGGTATACAAATCGACGAACTTCACTCCGCTCTTAGAAATAATGACTTGAGCAGAATAATTGCCATACCCGGAATCGGGAGAAAAACCGGAGAACGCCTTTTGGTTGAACTCAGAGATAAAGTGGAAAAATTATCTGACGGTTTTGAAATATCCTCCGAAACAAATTATACCATCCGAAAAGATGCAATACTTGCCCTTTCTCAACTTGGCTATAATCAAAAAGTAGCGGAAAAAGCAGTACTGAGTGTTTTGGATTCCACAGCGGATATTTCTCTGGAAAGCTTGCTAAAAAAGACATTGTCCTTATTAAATAAATAATTTTGTGATAAATTTTTCTCTTAATTTTTACTTGTTTTTTGTTTTTTTCTTAAATAACTTGCAGTTAAATAAACTTTTCAATCAATAAAAAAGGAAAAACTATAGAAAAAATCTCTACCATTATTTAGCTTATTATTGTAGAGGTCCGTAATGGAATTAATTTTAACTATAGTTTTGACTATTTTATTCTTATTTACACTATCCATGATATTCAAAACATCACCTCTCAAAACCAAATTTACATTTATAATAAAACGCAGGCTTAAATGATATTTTTTTACTTTTTTAACTGATGTTCCGTTTACATCGGTAATTAACAAATAATTAAAATATCATTATCCAATAATTAGGAGGAAAAATGGAATTACAAGAAAACATACTCGAAAACCCCATTTCCGAATTAATAAGCGATGAAGTTTATTATCTGCTAAAAAATAAAAACCTTATTAACGAAAAAAACTTAAGAGATTATCAAATAAAGAAAAGATTTAAAGAATTAAGAAATAAATCTTACAGCTCTACTGAAGCTATTGAAATTATCCGCCAAGATTACCCATATCTGCAATTTGATTCAATCAGAAAAATCATTTATTTAGGTAACAGACAATCATAAAATTTATTCATTGTAGATTGACTTTTATTTGTCAATCTACAATTAGCTTACTCTTTTTCTCAAAATTATTTTATTACTACTATATGTAAAATCGCTTATATACGATTGTTTTTGATTTTTAATTTTTTGTTTCCCTTTTATCAGCTATAAAACTTATAATTTTTATCCGTCCATAAACCGCTTTCAAAAGCAAATAGAGAGAAGTTTTATGGAAATAACATTTTTTGGCGACTGAAAATATTTAGCCGTTATATTTCTGTTTTAACAAGCGAGAAAAAGAAAGTAGTGCCGAATTGTTCCTTGCTTTCCGCCCAAATTTTACCCTTGTTTTTTTCTACAAGTTCCTTACATAAAATCAATCCCAACCCCGTGCCGGATTCGTTGGAAGTTCCGGGTGTTGTAAGGTGTTCGTCCAATTTAAATAACCGTTTCATATTTTCGCTACTTATACCCACTCCTCTATCCTTTATGCTCACAATAATTTTATCGCCTTCTACTCTTGAAGAAAGAATAACTTCACTGTTTCGTCTGGAAAATTTAATGGAATTTGAAATCAGATTCTGTAATACGGAACTAATCATCGTTCTATCACCCAAAAAGAAATGAGAATTATCAATATTATTAATAATGGTAACAGCTTTTTTTGCTGCAACGCTTTCAAGTAAAATAATTGAATTATTAGCCAATGCCGAAAGTGAAATTTTTTCGGGATTTTGTTTTAAACGTCCCGTTTTAATTTGTGCCCATTGGAGTAAATTAAGTAATAAATCAAAAACACTGTGTGCGGATTTATTAATTTCTTTGGAAAAAGATCTGATCTCTTCCATAGAAAGTTCGGATAAATCCTTTACCAAAAACTCCGATAAATTAAGTAACGCATTAAACGGACTTTTTAAATCGTGAGCAATTATGGAAAAGAACTTGTCTTTTTCATCATTAAGTTTTTTCAGCTCTTGTTCCGATTTTTTTAATTGTTTGTTTACTTCGGCAAGTTCATTATTATACTTCTCCAAAAGTTTTTCACGTTTTTTGGTTTCCGTTACATCTTTTATAATTCCACTATAGCTCGTTACATTTCCGTTTTCATCTTTTATCATATAAGAAGTTTCTAAAACTATTATCTCCTCTCCACTTTTAGTCTTAATTTTTATTTCATAATTTTTTACATACCCCTCTTTCTCAAGTTTATCAAGTAATTTTTGTCTTTCCTCGGGGTTCACATATAAATCTTCCGCAATATTTATTTTTAATAATTCTTCTTTGGAATCGTATCCGAATAATTCAACGCCGGAAGGATTTATATCTATTAATTTCCCTTCTCGCGAACTTTCATAAACAACATCTTTTAGTTGCATAAAAAGAGTTTGATATTTTTTTTCGGCGGTAATATTATTTTTCTCGGAAAGTTCTTTTATCTTTTTTTTCAAGACTTCATTTTCTTGTAAAACTTTCTCCAATTCACGTTTATAATTTTCCATTTGCGTACCCTTTATGCAAAATATTGGTAAATTTAGAAACAATATACATTTTTTTATTATAAAATTGAATATTCCTAATGAATGATTTTTCTCATCTTTTTCTTTTGTTTGTTTTTGGAATTATTGCCGGTTTAATTAATGTAAATGCGGGCGGCGGTTCCACATTAACTTTGCCTGTACTTATCTTTATGGGATTGGACGGAGTAGTGGCAAACGGAACAAACCGTATTGCGGTACTAATGCAAAATCTCTCTGCTGTTTCTTCTTTTAAAAAACAAAATCATTCGGAATTTAAATTGAGCTTTAAACTTGCGGCTTTTACATTACCCGGTGTAATTATCGGAGCATTTTTTGCAAATAGAGTTTCGGGAGAAACATTCGAAAAAATACTTGCCGTTGTAATGATTATTGTAATAATTACAATGCTTCTTCCAAAAAAAAATATTCGTCCCCAAAATAATCTCACGGGAAAACAAAAGTTTTATCTCTATCTGGCAATGTTCGGCGTAGGGTTTTACGGAGGATTTATTCAGGTAGGTGTAGGGTTTTTATTAATGGCTTCTCTCCACTACTTAATGAAGCAATCCCTGGTGTATGTAAATATGCACAAAGTATTTATTATTTCTGCTTATACAATTCCTGCATTATTAATTTTTGTTTATTCGGGAAATATTAATTGGGAATACGGACTTACGCTTTCCGTAGGGGGAATGATCGGTGCTTGGTGGGGTGCAAAATTTTCAGTTAAGGGCGGAGAAAAATTTATTAAAATTATTTTAATAATTGCAGTAAGTTTAATGGCGTTAAAATTACTCGGTTTATTTTAAGGATTAAATATGAAAAACAAATTTCATTGGTACGACGGACTTTTTTATGACAAGATAATTGCACCTAACCAGGACGGAACATTCAGGATTATGCGTGCAATGATGAAACCCGGTTCTACAGTAATTGATATTGGAACCGGCACGGGAAGATTTGTTTTTCAAGCGGCGAGATATTGCAAAAAAGCTGTGGGAGTGGATCTATCTTCACGTAATATTAATTTTGCAAACGAACAATTAAAAAGAACCGGATTAACAAATATCTCTTTTCTTCATGCGGACGCAACCGAACTTACAAAGCATTTTTCGGAAAAATTCGATTATGCAACAATCTCGTACGTAATTCACGAAATGCCCTACGAAATGAGATTAATTGTTTTAAAAGCAATGCGAGAAATTTCGAACGAAATAATTGTAGGGGATTATGCCGTACCGGCTCCTATTAATAAACGCGGTATATTAAACCGTACGGCGGAATTTCTTGCCGGGTATGATCATTTTACAAATTATAAAAATTTTGTAGCACATAACGGAATAAACGGATTGGCAAAAACTTTAGGACTGGAAATTTTACAAGAAAAAAAAGGCGTTCACGGTACTTCCATTATAGTAAAAATGAAATAATAAATTTATTAATGGATTACACCAAGTTTTCTCAACTCCGTAATTAATTGTTTATGAGTTTTAAAATTTATACCTTCCCAACCCAATGTAATTGCGGCATCCGTATATTCTTTTACATCATCAATAAACAGATGTGCTTGCGGAGGTAACTTCGTAAATTCCTCTGCAGCTCTGTATATCTGTTTTTCCGGTTTTGCCGCACCTACCTCGTAGGATAAAATTAATTTATCGAAATATTCTATGAAATCATATTTATCCCAGCCGTATTTTCTGTGAATATAATTTGTATTTGAAAGGAGCAGTAATTTATTGCTCTTTTTTAACAGCGGAAGAAGTGCTGTTGTCTCTTTGTTTTCAACAAATAAATCTGCATAAGCCGATTTAAAATACTCCGGTTTAACTTTATGTTCTGTCCATTCCAACATTATTTGCATAAAATCATCTACACTTAATTCCCCTTTTTCAAATTTTCTGTGTACACTGTAATTACCGAAATATTTTTTACACAACCGCTCCCCCAATCCCTTCTCAATTTTATCAAGCTTATTCTCCAAGCGTTTATAGTCGAAAGGAATTAGCACATTACCCAAATCGAAGACAACAACTTTTATTTTATTACTCATTTTCAAATGCCTTAAAAATTATTTTAATCAATTTTTTCTTTTTTAAAAACAGAGGAATATCTTTTAATTCAACCCATATTCGTTTTCTGAAATTTTCCTCCTCCCATTTTTTATGAACCTTTTTTACTTTCATTTTGTAAACGGCAACTTCACACACATCTCCCCATTTTTTATAACGATAAGTACCCGTCTTTTTCTTTTTAACACTTCCGGTAATTCCCGCTTCTTCCAATGCTTCCTTGAGTGCGGATTCAACCGGATTTAGCCCGTCTTCAACAATCCCTTTCG
>CAZTYP010000122.1:0-23009 GCA_964617555.1 uncultured Melioribacteraceae bacterium
CATCTTCCGCAGTCAGCATAAGTTTACCATTATCGGGTGGATTGGTGGTATCGCAAGAGGTAAAGATTACAATTATAAAAAAAACAAGTGCGATTAATATGATTATTTTTTGTTGTTTCATCGTTATGTTATTGTTATAACAAAAAGCAAACCCTATAACAAACTAATAAAAAAAAATTAAGAAAGGAATTTTTTACCGCATCATTTAGCTTTTGTTTTAAATGATTTTATCGATTTACCGTACGGAAAAGTTAAATAAATATTTGCGAGTAATCTTCCCGTAACGTAAGCAATAGTAGCTGCAAGCACACCTATAAAATTAAAAAAGTGTACTCCCGCAAAAAGCACTAACAATATTGTTATTACCTCTATTATTGTTGCGATTGTTAACGGTGAAGTGTGCTTTGTGTAAACTAATACGGCACGTTGTACGGAAATTAAAAAAGTTAAAGCCGGAATAATTGAAACAATAATTGCCGGCAATGCGGATAAACGAGTAAGTTCCAACGATAAACCCGAAATATTATGAAACCAAATTGTCGAGAGCGGGGTAAGTGTAATTGCGTATAAAAGTAATGTAGAGATACTTCCGGCAAATATCCCGAATTTTTTAAGAAGAGGATAGCTCTCGCCGTTTTCTCCGAGCAGGGCAATAAATGCTTCGTGAAAAGATAACCCGACGGCTCTGAAAATAAATATCAAAGCATTTATTACCGGTAACACTGCAAGAGATTCTATTGACATACGACTTTGTCCTATAAAAAAAACAACAACCGGATGAATTCCGAGAGAAAGCATTGATGTTAAGGCAAGCGGGTAGTAAAATTTAAAAATTTCTTTATATGTAAGAACATTATTACTTTGAGAAGTATCCCTCTTTATTTTAAGTAATATTTTGCGTGATAATATTCTGCTTCCTATTGCTTCGGCAACCACACCGAAAGAAAGAGCCGTTGAAGCAACGATGGCTCCGCTTAAATTGGAGTAAAAATAGAGAAAAAGCGATGTTGTAAGCATAATTGCAAGCCGTAACATAGTGCCGAAGGTTACATATCGCGTGTAATTATTTCTAATTAATATACCGTGGTAAAATCGTCTGTACCCTATTGCCGAGGGCCACGGAAGCAAAGCAACAAAAGCCCAATAAGTTATTTCTGAAACTTTTGTCGGCAATTCTATTAACTTTGTTGCAATAAAATCAAAAACTTGGGGGATTAATAAAAACAACATAACAAGGGTAATAATGCCGTTTAATAAATAAGTAAAATTTTTTAGTTTTTTGAATGAATGGTAATCTTTTACCAGTGCCGTAGAGGCGCTCATTAACATTATTACCGGAGCTTCTACAATTAAGGCAAAAGAGAAAGAAACACCGTAAGCCGCTAAATTATATTTAGGCAAGGCCATTCGTGCAATTATTGCCGAAAGGAACGGTCCTTCCACAGACATTAAAAGCCATGTAATTACTAACGGAATCCAGAAAACAAAGACGGTCTTATATGTTAATTTTTTTGTATCAGGCATAATTTTTTTATTGTGCAAACTTACAAAAGATAATAATGAATTATTTTAATAAAGGTTTAAGCAATAGAATACGGATTTAGGAAAGAGGATAAAAGCAAAAAGGTTTAAGTTAAAGAGTAATGAAATCCATTGTTTAATTTTTCTTTGTCATCTTTTTTTAAGCTTGCAGCAAAGATTTTGTCCGGTAATTTTCAACTAAGCAAAACCTTACGTTTTTACGTATATTTAAATTTTAAATTTTTGAAAAGAGAACGAGAGTTTTATGAAAGTAAAAGATTTGACGGACATTCCGAAAATATACGACCCGAAAGAGGTTGAAGATAAATGGTATAAATATTGGGAAGATAACGGAGTTTTTCATTCCGAAGTTGATGAAACAAAAGAGCCTTACACAATTGTAATTCCTCCGCCGAATGTTACGGGTATGTTGCATTTAGGGCATATCTTAAATAATACATTGCAAGATATTTACATTCGTTACAAACGAATGAAAGGATTTAATGCCCTTTGGGTACCGGGAACCGACCACGCTTCCATTGCTACGGAATCCAAAGTGGTTAAAATGTTACAGGAAAAAGGAATTAATAAATATGATATAGGTCGCGAAGAATTCCTGAAATATTGTTGGGATTGGACAAAGAAGTACGGCGGAATAATTATTTCTCAACTTCGTAAACTTGGTGTTAGTTGCGATTGGGAACGCGAACGTTTTACAATGGATGATGATTATTATAAAAGCGTAACCGATGCCTTTGTTGAGCTTTATAAAGAGGGACTTATTTATCGCGGGTACAGAATGGTAAATTGGGACCCCGCTTCCAAATCGGCTATATCCGACGAAGAGGTAATTTACCGCGAAGTTAAAGGGCACCTGTGGTATATGAAATATCCGGTAAAAGATTCCGATGAATTTATTGTGGTAGCAACAACTCGTCCCGAAACAATGTTGGGTGATGCAGGTGTTGCCGTTAATCCTAACGATAAACGTTACAAACACTTAATCGGGAAAAAAGTTATACTTCCTATTGTTAATAGAGAAATACCGGTTTTTGCCGATGATTATGTTGATATGGAATTCGGTACTGGATGCGTAAAAATTACTCCGGCCCATGATGTTAACGATTATGAAATGGGAAAACGCCATAATTTGGAAATGATAAACATTTTTAATGAAGATGCAACAACAAACGGCAATGTTCCTGAAGAGTTTCGTAATTTGGACAGATATGATGTCCGAAAAAAAGTTGTTGAAAAATTAAAAGAACTGGGATTGCTTGAAAAAATTGAAGATTACACGAACAAAGTAGGTTATTCCGAACGTGGCGGAGTACCTATTGAACCGTATCTTTCCGAACAGTGGTTTATGAAAATGGATGAATTGGCAAAACCCGCTTTGGATGTTGTTAGGAAAGGGAAAGTAAAATTCCATCCGAACCATTGGATAAAAACTTACGAACATTGGATGGGAAACATCAGAGATTGGTGTATTTCCAGACAACTTTGGTGGGGGCACAGAATACCCGTGTGGTACCACAAAGAAACAAACGAAATTTATTGCGAAAAAGAACCTCCTAAAGAGATTGAAAATTACCGACAGGAAGAAGATGTGCTTGATACATGGGCATCCAGTTGGCTTTGGGCTCAAGAGGTTTTTAAAACGGAAGAGGAAAAAAAATATTATTACCCTACAAATCTTCTCGTAACAGGTCCCGATATTATCTTTTTCTGGGTTGCACGAATGATAATGGCCGGTATAAAATTTCGTAACGACATCCCTTTTCGCGATGTTTATTTTACATCAATTATCAGAGACGAAAAAGGACGCAAGATGAGCAAATCTCTAGGTAATTCTCCCGACCCCATTGATGTAATTAACGATTACGGAGCTGATGCTTTGCGTTTCACAATTAATTATATCGCTCCATTGGGGCAAGATGTTCTTTTCAACGAAGAAAAAACCGAGTTGGGCAGAAATTTTGCAAATAAAATTTGGAATGCCGCGCGTTTTTTACTTATGAACGCACAAGATGTTGAGTTAAACGCGGCTTTGATTGATAAGGATATTGATTTTACCGATGAGTGGATTCAATCAAAATTTCAAAGCACATTACAAAAATTTGAAACGGCACTCGATAATTTTGATGTTAACGGCGCAACCAAAACCATTTATGCTTTTATTTGGAACGACTTCTGCGATTGGTATATTGAACTTTCAAAAAAACGGATGTATGCGGAAGATAAAAAAATTAAAGCGGCCGTACTTACACGTTCTCTTATTCTCTTCGGAGAAATGATGAAATTGCTACATCCGTTTATGCCTTTCATTTCCGAGGAAATTTGGCAAATGTTAGACGAACGGAATAAGGGTGAATCGATCTCTATTTCAGAGTTCCCCGAACAAAAGCCGGAACTGATTAATAAAAAAGCCGAAGAAGAAATGGATTTTGTACAAGCGGTGGTTACGGCAATAAGAAATATACGCGGCGAAATGAACATTCATCCTTCAAAAACAATTACCGTTTATCTGCGGGCAAAAACTCTCTCGGAAGTTCAACAAAAATACATTAAATCCCTTGCAAAAGTTGATGAGCTTATAATCGATTTAAATATTGAAAAACCGAAAGCCAGTGCCACTGCGGTTGTGCGAGGTTTCGATTTGTTTATTCCGTTGGAGGGAGTAATAGATTTATCCGTTGAAAGAGAAAGAACCGAAAAAGAAATAAAAAAATTGGAAGAACTTCTTGTTCGTGTTAATAACAAATTGACAAACGAAAAATTTGTAAATAATGCCCCGAAAGAAGTTGTTGAAAAAGAAAAAACCAAGCAAGCAGAATGGCAAAATGCTCTTGATAAACTTAAGACGGTTTTGGAAGAATTAGTATAAGCAAAAGGAATTAAATAATGAAAAAAGTAAAATATTTGTTGGTATTGTTAATTTTAAGTATAAATCTATTGTATGCGGAAGGATTCAAATTTGTTACAATGTCGGATAGTAGAGGCTTCGATAACGGAGTTAACACCCCCGTCCTTTCGGCATTAATTAATCATATGCTTAAAACAAATCCGGATGTTAAATTTGTTGTTTTTGCAGGTGATTTAGTAAACGGTCATGAAGATAACCCTGAGAGAACAAAAAAAGAATTGTTGCATTGGAAAGAAGTAATGGCTCCGGTCTATAATCATAAAGGTATTGTTTGGCCGGGTGTATGGCCCGTTGTGGGCAATCACGAAATTCGTCACAGAAAAGATGAAGATAATTTTCGCGAAGTTTTTCAAGATGTTTATATGAACGGACCTAAAGAGCAAAAGGGGCTTTCATATTCTTTCGATTTCGGAAATTCTCATTTTTGTATTATCAACACAGATGCTTGGTATTACGGTGATAAAAACGATACAACCGATGACCATTCCGATTGGCATCAAATTAAATATATTGATTGGTTGGAAAATGATTTAAAAGCCGCACGTGAACGAGGCGTAAAACACATCTTTACTTTTTCGCACGAAATGCCTTTCCCTATCGGCGGACATTTGCGGGACGGGTTACCCAATCTTGGTATAAACTTTAAGGGAAAGATTGACTCCGTACGAAAATATTATTTGGACCGTAGAGACAGATTTTGGAATATGATGAAAAAATATAATGCAGATGCTCATATTTGCGGACATGAACATTCTTACGGCAGAGAAGAGGTTGAAGGAGTTTTTCAAATATTAAACGGTAGCAGCGGTGCTCCGCTTTATAATTTTAATCCTTTACCAAAAGACAGTATAAAAGACAATTCCAAAATGGGTTGGCACGAAATGACATATCTGCAGGCAATACCTTATTATAAAACATTAAATTACAGTTACGGACCGGGCAAAAAATCTCAACGTTCCGAAACCTTTGTGGGATATAAGGCGTTTAACTATTCCGTTTACGAAGTGACGGACGATTCGGTAATTGTAAAAACCTACGGTGCTTTTTCAAAAAAAGACGATAACACGGTTATTGGAAGTGAAATAAAATTAATTGATGAATTTGTAATTAAAAAATAGATTTAATATGCCGAACAAGTCCGGGGTCGAAATACTTGATTCGGCATTTTAAGTAATACGGCTTAAAATGTCTTTAAATTAACCGAGAAAAAGGACATCTTTTTAGAGTTATCGAGTTTTACCAAACACTCCAATAAGCGGAAAGATTGAATGAGAAATAACGGTATGTTGAATAATATTGAGAGCTTTGTCCTAATGATAAATCCCCGTCAATAGTAAGATTTGCCAACGGTTTTGTGCGTACATTTATGTGTCCTTCCAAAATCAATTGACTTGTTTGAGGAGCATACCCGATTTTACCTCCGATAAGAACATGTTCTTTTTCTTTCTTTTCCAAATAAAAAGCACTCCATAAAGTATGTGTATCAAAATTTTGTGGCGAGTAATAAAATATCATATCTTTATAACGGAAATTCTGATAGAAATATTCGTAACCTGCCGAGAAAGGTTCGGTAAATTGATATCCTAAACGGAGTTGAAAATTATTTCCGGCATTTCCGTCGGCAACGGAGATATAATCGAAGAAAGAGGAAACAAGAAAGTTGGTATGATGTTTATAACTTCCTTTGATTTTAAAAAGCGATGCCGTCATTCGTGTATGATCGGGGAGATGATAATCGATTAAATAAGGTGAATAAAGAATTAGATTGGCGTCGGTTTTATAATAAACCAATGCCGCCGATAAGTTTTTTGTGTTATCGTAGGTAAAAGTAATTTCGGTTTCGTCTTCGTTATCAAAACCTTGTGTATTTACAATTCCCAAAGCTACGGATAAAATCATATTATATGTAAACGGAATAATTACATGACCTTTAAAAGATGTAAAAGTTCTGTTTCCGGTAAATCCGCCTAAAGATACTTGATTTACTTTTTCAACAATTGCAGGGTCTAAAGATTCCCAACTTGCCCTTGTGTTTGTTCGTAAAAACGATATACCGAAAGCAAGATGTTGAAAAATTCCAAGTTCAATTCTGCCCCCGAAACGAGTTAATCTGAAACTCAGATTGTCGGCATAATATTGAAATTGGGGAGCGATACCAATACTTGACGGGAATGAAGAGAGAATGCCTTTCAGCCCGGTAGGCGGAGTCCACGAAATTCGTTGTTTTACAAGTTCGGTTTGAACGGTATCCAAATCCCAAGTTAAGAGGGTATCGTATACGGCAAGAGCAGAATCGTTTTCGCCAAATTTTGCGTATGTGTCTCCAAGAAATAATCGAGGTTGAAATTCGGTCGGTTCTTCTTTAATAAGATTTTTAAATTCTTTCAAAGCATCAACGGAATCGCCTATTTCATAATATAATTTTGCTCTTTCCAGTTCTGCACTATAATTATATCCGTTATCAAGGACTTCGTTATATATTTCCAGCGCTTTGTCGTATTGTTTAGCACAAAAAAGAACATCGGCATATTCTTTTTTGATCAAATCGTTAGGTTCGGCTTTGGAAAGATATTCTTCGTAATAAGGTATTGCCGCTTCGCAACCTTCGTCGCGTAATATTCTTTGTCCTTCTTCCAGTATTTCGTATATTTTTCTTTCTTTAGCCCTTATAATTTGAAATTCCAGACGTGATTGGATTGTAATTACATCGTTGTTATTGGGGTCGATTGCTTTGGCTTTGTTTATTACTTGTTGTGCTTGCTCAAAATCTTCATCAATTATAAGTAAAGTTGCTTTTGCAACAAGGGCGTCTATATTATCGGAATTTTTTGCAAGCACTTCGTCAACGTATTCCCTTGCCATGTCGAGGTCGTTTTCTGTCCATATAGCTATTTGTGCCCGGAATAACTTATAGTTTAAATTTTTAGGATGTTGTTCTATAAGCGTGTCAAGCACCACAGCCGCATCTTCAAAATAGCGGTTCCAGGCTAATATTTGAGCATATTCAAATTTTATTTTCGGGTCGTTTTCATCGGGAACAAGTTCAAAATATTTTTCCAAAACTTCGGTTGCGGAATCATAATCTTCAAGCAAACGATAGTATCTTGCCAGTTTTAGAACGGAGTTTTTATCGGAAGGTTTTTTTTCAACTTTTGCTTCCAGTTCTGCAACTCGCTCGTTATAAAGGCTGTCTCTGTATGCGGTAACATAATCCCACTTTTTTATATAATCGGGGTCTTCCGAGTATGTTTCTCCAAGAATTTCCAATTGTTGGTAAGCTTCTTCAATTCTGTTTGCTTTAATTAGTTCATCAACCAATTTAAATCTTATTTTATCGTTTTTCGGATTTTTACGAAGGATTCGGTAGTATCGGTCAATCGGGAATTCTTTCTCGAATGCCCTGGGGTCGCTTTGTGTAACATATGCTTTCTTTTCTACTTTATCTAAGCCGTCTTGGGCTTCTTTGAAAAACGGTTTAATGCTTAGTGCGGTTTTAAATGCTTTTTTGGATTGCTTGTATTTTCCTAACCACAATGTAAAATAGCCGTATCGGCTCCATAATCTCCAATCATCCGGATAACGTTCAACATATTTTTTTAATATTTTTTCACCCTTTTTGATGTGGTTTGTTTTTGCAAGTATTTCCGTATAACGAATAATTTCATCGGGCGAAGCGTTATCATCTCTTGCAAGGTATTTATCGTACCAATCTTCTGCTTTTTGCCACTCTTCCAGCCATCTGTAAGATTTTCCTATTTCCAAATAATTTATAGGGTTAGAAGGGTCAATAGCTATTTCGCGTTCGTGCCCTAATATTTTTTTGTGCAGTTGTTTGTGCCAAACAGCTTCCGTACGGGCAAGAGCGGTGCGTGCTTTTGTGTTTTTGGGGTCTAAACGAATAGCTCTGCGTAAATCGAGAACGGCATTTTGATATCTGGCAATATTTTCAAAACAAAGTCCGCGTAAAGTATATCCCTCGGTATCGCGTGGTTTTGCGGAAATATACTTGTTGAGCAAGTCTATTGCTTCGGCATATTTTTTTGCATTCATCTCTTCTATTGCCGATTTCTTTAATTTTTCGAGATTGTTCTGGGAATATCCTCTTACGGAAAAGAGGGATATTAACAAAACAATAATCGGAAAAAGTATTTTTTTTGAAATATTCATATGCTAAAATTGAAAATAAATAAAAGGTTGTAAATCCGCCGATTGCACTTGTGCCACTATCCAAATTACCAACGCAAAAATGACGGCTTGTAATATTACATTTCTATTTGCCAACCAATTTACTGTTTTTTCGTTCAATTTACTCGGTAAAAAGTGAAACAAAAATCCGAGAGAAATTAATACAAATGTCGGGGTAAAACTTTCGGCAAATTGAATAAAAACAGAGGGCTTAAAGAAATATATAATTTGATAGAAAACATCTATTGCCGACGAGAAGTCGGAAGCTCTGAAAAAAACAAATGAAAAAGCGACCAGATTAAAAGTAACAAAAATTTGCATGCCGCCAAAGATTTTTGTTTTGGTAAAATTAAATTTTGAATATAATTTTCTTTTCGGTCCCTGCAATAATAAGCCTACTGCCATATAAATTCCGTGCAACAATCCCCAGAAAAGGAATGCCCAACTTGCACCGTGCCAAAAACCGACCAGAACAAAAGTAATAATAAGAGCAATAATATTTCCGGCTTTTCTCCAATTACGCAAGCCCATTTGCAGGGGACGAAAAACATAATCCAACAACCAACTGGAAAGGGATATGTGCCATCTTCGCCAAAACTCCGAAATACTTTTTGCTTTAAACGGATAGTTAAAGTTTTCCATCAATCTGAATCCGAGTAAAAGTCCGAGCCCTATTGCAATATCGGAATACCCCGAAAAATCGCAATAAAGTTGAAGAGCGTATCCGTAAACGGCAAGCAAATTTTCAACGCCGGTAAATCGCTCCGGAGCATCAAAAACTCTGTCAATAAAATTCAGACTTATGTAATCGGCAATCATAATTTTTTTTATTAAGCCAAGCATAATTAACATTATACCCATTGCCACTTGTTTTCGCGTAAGAAAATATTTTTTATTTACTTGCGGCAAAAATTGAGATGCTCTGTCTATCGGGCCCGATAAAATATTAGGGAAAAAAGTAACAAAAAGAAGATAATCTCTAAACGAGTTTGTGGGCTCCATCATTTCGAGATAAATATCTAAGATATAGCTTAATGATTTGAAAGTATAGAATGAGATTCCAAGCGGTAGAATTATATCGAGCGGTTGAATGTTTCCCGCAGTAAAATCGTTTATAACCTCTATAAAAAAGTTTGTGTATTTAAAGTAGATAAGAATTCCCAAGTTGAATAAAAGAGAAAGATAAAGATAGAGTTTTTGTTTCCCTTCAGATTCCGCCTTTCCTAAATATTTTCCGAGATAAAAATTAATAACGGCGTTTAATATTAATAGGAGTAAAAAGAGACCGCTGGCTTTATAATAAAAATAGAAGGAGAAGAGAATAAGCAAACTTATTCTGGCATTTGTAGATTTTGCAACTATCCGGTTTAAAATCAGCAATCCTAAAAAAAGGAAGAAGAATAAAGACGATCCGAACAAGAGAGGGTCGGACGAATCGAATAAAAACAATTTCGGGATTGCATTAAAATCTATTCCAAGCATAAAGTATCCGTAATTATTTAGCGGTTTTAGAATCGACTAAACGCTGCAAAGCCCCTACGTTGTTGCATTTTAGAACCTCAAGTCCTTTAAAACGAACGCCGTAATCTTTTTCGATTGCAACAATAATGTTTGCGTGGTTTAACGAATCCCAACCTGGAACTTCGGGTGCCTGCGTTTCGTCGGTTATTTCAATTGATGCGGGGTCTAAGTTTAATTCCTTGCAAATAATATTTTTTAATCTATCGCTAATCATTTTTTACTCCAAACTTGTTCGTCGTTACCATTTAAAATTCTTGTTTTGTTTACTTTTCTGCTTGGTTTGCCGGAGGAACTTTTTATCAACCATCTCGGCGGTACTAAATAAACGGAATGAATATTTACGTTGATGTTCATTCCCGCCCTTAAAATATCCACACGTAATTTGTCAAAATCTTTTTTGTTTTCAAGTTTTGTTTCGGCAACAACACTTACTTGTTCCGTTCCCAATTCGGGGTCGTATTCACCAAAAGCAATTACTCTGCCCGGAATTACGTTTTCCACTTTGCTAACAATATCTTCAACATCTTCCGGATAGATATTGTTACCGGCAACTATAATTATATCTTTTTTGCGTCCTATAACATAAACTTCATCATTGTGCATAAATCCGACATCTCCGGTATAGTACCATCCTTCATCGTCCAAAACTTCAGCTGTTTTTTCAGGATAATTTCTGTAGCCCGAAAACATTGAAATGGATTTTACCGCAATTTCGCCAACCCCGTTGTTACCCAGTTTATTGCGAGTGTCGTCAACAATTTTTAATTCACATTCATCTATTAACTTTCCGGAAGAAACACAAACACGTTTTTTTGAATCATCGTCGGTAAGTTCAAGTTTTCCGTTCGAAAGCAGATCTCGATTAACGGAAAGTTCGGTTGCACGTATGCCGGGAGTGGTTTGCGAAACAGTAAGGGTTGTTTCGGCCATTGCGTACATTGCCGCAAGAGCGTTTTCTTTAAATCCGAATTTTTTAAATCGGTCAAAAAACTTTTGATGACTTTCCGCTCTAACCGGCTCGCTGCAGTTTGTAATCATTCTTAAACTTTCCAAGGAAATGCCTTCCATTTCTTCGTCCGAAAGTTTATCGGCCATTAAATTATATGCAAAATTAGGAAGCCAAGCCAATGTAGCTTTCTCTTCGGATGCGGCAAGAAAAAGGAGAATGGGGGCAAGCACCCATTCAAACGGGTCGATTTGGATTGTCGGCACTCCGGAAGCAAGCGGCACATGATAAGCCGCAATTAATCCCATATCGTGATAAAGGGGTAACCAGCTTACAACTTTATCCTTTTCCGAAAGCATAATTGCTTTGCCGAAGTTTTCCACATGCCGCAAAATTGCATGGTGAGATAAAACAACAGGTTTCTGCAAACCGGTTGTTCCCGAAGAGTGTTGCAATAACATCGGTTCTTCCGGTTTAATGGCGGCACGTATCTCATTTATTTTTTCCATGGTATCGGCAGAAATTTCTCTTTCCAAATCCCATTCGAGGGGAAAGAATAATTCGTTAACAGTTGTTTTTTCATTTTTTACAAAAGGTAAAATTATTTCTTCCAATGCGGTTTCGGTTAAAATCCAGTCAAGCCCCGAGCGTTGTGCCATACCTTCCAAGCCTTCTCTGAATTTTTCGGGGTGAAGCCGCGGATTAGGGTATGCCAATACGGAAGGGAGTGCACCTATTCCGGTAATACCCAAGTATAAAGGATAGAAGAATGGATTGTGTCTGATTATAATTGCACAAACATCTCCCTTCTTTACTCCTATGTTTTTTAGATACACGGAGAATTTATTTGCTGTTTTAACCAGCGAAGCATATGTCCACCTAATCGGTTCTTCGGCGGCGCGCCAATGAATTATTGCTTCTTTATCGGGCGTTGTTTGTGCAAAATACTGCCATCTTTCCCAAAGAGTGTTTCCTTGCAAAGTTGAAAAATCAATCATATTAAACTCAAAAGTGTTATTATTTATATTTTTCCATTAAATCGTTAAAAATCAATTTTGCTTCTTGTTTTGCACCGATATCGTTAAAATGGGTATAATCTTTAAATGCTTTGGGAGGGTTGGAATTTACCCATTTAACCATCGAATTTTTGCCGCCCATTGCTTCGTATAAATTCCAAAAAGCAATTTTTGTTTTTTTTGCGATGTTTTTTTGTGCTTGTACCAATTTAGGTACGGCGGGATCGGTAATAAATTTGGATCCCTTTTTAATACATTTATCGTGCACGCTTACAAGAATAAAACTTGCATTAGGCATTGCGGTTTTCATTTTTTTTATAACTTTTACCATATCTCTTTCGTATCGGGAAAAATTGGTTTTTCTTCCGCTTAAAATATTTAATCCGAATTCAAGGATAACCAATTTATAATTTAATTTTTTGTAGAAAGCACTAAGGGATTCGGAAGATATTTTTTTTAAATCGACGCCGGAATTTCCGCGTAAAGCAAAATTATCTATATAAACGCCGGTACTGCTTTCTAAGCTTACGCCGTAATAATAGGCAGATTTTGCTCCCGGGAATATAAATTTAACTGATTTTGAATTTGGGCAGTTAATTTCCAACACGTGTAAATCATTCCCTTTTTTTAAAGTTTTTGTGACGGTCGGTTTTCCGTTAATGGAATATTTTACTTTGGCTCCGGTTTTTGCATGTGAATAAAAAAGTTTAACCGTATTAAATTTTCTAACGGTTTTATAGCGATTATTTGTTTTCATTTCTACCCAACTGCCGTTACCGTTAACAAAAACATGTCCGCTGATTCCTACAGGCAATCTTTGTTTGTTTCGGGTATAGACAGAAGCCGTTTCCCAGTCGTCGGAAAAACTTAGGTCGGTGGTTTCTCTGAAGCGTGTATCGTGCGAAGTAATGGGTACAATTCCCACACCTGTTCCGCCGAATTTTTTTTGAAATAAATCTCGTAGATCCGAAGATATTAAATCGCCCTCAAGAGTAGAATCTCCGTAATGAGCCACTCTTACTTGTTGTTTATCGGCTTTTTTCAAAGCATTAAAAAAGTTGTTTAGTTGTTCTATGTTTCCGCTCAATCGGTTGTTTGAAGCGGGGTTTTCCGAATAAGTTAACTTGTCTAATTCCGCAACAATAAAATTTGTAATAAAATTAAAATTAAAAACGGAAGCCGTATAATATTTCGGGGGGCTGTTTAAGAATGCGGAGTCGTTTTGCAACGCCGTGGAATCATATTCTTCATCAAAATTTTCATTATCTTCATATTCATCATCGTAAAAATCGTCTGTTCTTACGTCTCCGAAAAAATCAACCGGTTTTACTTCGTAGCCTAATATCGTAACATCTTCCGGCGCATAAGAATTTATAAGGAGCAGCAGCAAAGCAACTGCAAAAATAATTATCGGATTATTCATATGGTTTTTTTCCATTTTATCCTCTTAAAATTTTATAATTCCGTGAATATTAGGGGTTGTCGTTTTTCCTAAATGTTTATTTAATATAATGTAACATAAGTATCTTTTTAATTTATGTTTATAATAACTCTAATTGTTAATTAGGGAAATAAATTTGGCCGGGTTTTGCTTCAGGAATAAATTCCCAAGCAATAACACTATTTAGCGTTATCGAAAGAAAATTTGAAATTATTTTTGTTTTCATCCCGTCTTCCAAAACTAAATGTGTTATGAATATAAATATAATAATTTTAAGTAAAACATCTTTATTTTTTTTAAGATTAGTAGGAATATAAGTAATTAGTTTATTTCTAATTACCTCCTTTTTTTTTATTTTACAAGTGCAAATTAAAAAAGGAATGAAATGGATTATTATATCGGTATAGACGGAGGGGGTACAAAAACCAAAGCCGTTTTAATTGACGATAACCTTAAAATTATTAGCGAAGATATTGGCGGACCATCCAACTTTTTAGTATTCGATATTGATACCGTGGCAAATTCATTAATTGAATTAATTGGTAATGTATTAAATAAGGGAAATATTGATTCACAAAATGTAAAAAAAATTCTTTTAGGTACCGCCGGAGCCGGACGCAAAGAGGACGCCGAAAGATTAGAAAATAAATTATACAAGGTTGCAAAAACCAAAAGTATAATTATAAACAACTTCAAAGTTGAAAGCGATGCCCGTATTGCTTTGGAAGGAGCTTTTGCCGGAAAACCCGGCAGTATTCTTATAGCCGGCACAGGTTCCATTATGTTCGGTAAAGATTCGAACGGAAAAATTCATCGCGTAGGCGGTTTCGGCAGATTGCTTGGTGACGAAGGAAGCGGTTTTCATATAGGACGTGCTGGCTTAAATGCCGTAGCAAAATCTTTTGACGGCAGAGCCAATAAAACTCTTTTAACGGATTTGGTAAAAGAAAAATTCGATATTGCAAATTCAACACAATTGATAAACGAAGTTTATAAAAACAATTTTGATATTCCACAAGTTGCTCCGTTAGTAATTGATGCGGCATTAAAGGGAGATAAAATTTGCACGGAAATACTTAATGCGGAAGTTGACGAATTAATTGCTCATATTGTTGCAATGAAAGAAAAAATAAAAACGGATGTTTTGAACGTAAGTTTAATAGGAGGAACAATTACTACCGATAATTTTTATGCTGAAAAATTCCGCAATAAAATTAACGAACTTCCAAAAGTAAAACTAAAGGAAGCGGAACTTCCGCCCGATATGGGCGCCGCTTTACTGGCAAAGGAAAACAATCTTTAATATTAAACAGAGAATTTTATGAAAGAAAGAAAAAACATCAATCCCTGGGCATGGGTGCCGACTCTTTATTATGCAGAAGGTATTCCATACATAATTGTAATGACCGTTTCGGTTATTATGTATAAACGTCTTGGAATATCAAACACCGATATTGCTCTTTACACAAGTTGGCTATATCTTCCTTGGGTAATAAAACCCCTCTGGTCTCCGGTTGTGGATATCTTTAAAACGAAACGTTTTTGGATTATTACAATGGAGCTTTTCATCGGAGCCGGTTTGGCCGGTGTTGCTCTTACAATTCCGGCACCTAATTTTTTTCAATATACTTTGATGTTTTTCTGGTTGCTTGCATTCAGCTCGGCAACTCACGATATTGCTGCCGACGGATTTTATATGCTGGGACTTTCGGAGCAAAAACAAGCGTATTTTGTAGGAATACGCTCCACTTTTTATCGTCTTGCAATGATTACCGGACAGGGCTTACTAATTATTCTTGCCGGATATTTGGAAACGGCTACCGGTATGCCTCCGCTTGATGTAAAGGTAAATGCAACCCCAACCGCAGTAACTCAAACTATTACTCCGGATTCTCTTCTCTTTGGTTCTGAAGAGGGAACCTTAAGGTTGCTGACAAATACAACCTCGCTTAATGTAAGCACAAAAAACGTGAAGCAAGAAAAAGTAGATTCCGTTTTAGCTATGGTAAAACAATGGAACGGGAAGAACGGATTTTATACCGTTAAACAAATACAAGCGGCAAAAGCAAAAGCAAAACCGAAAGAATTATCCGGTTTAGAAAAATTTATTAAAGAAACTTTCGGAATAGAAAAACCGAAAACAGATAAAACACACGGCGTTGGTGATGTGGGAATAATAGCTTTTCATCTTTCCCGAAAACCGGACGATGATAAAATAACCGTAAATTTCGGTTCAAACGGCGGAGATAAAAGCATCTCGTTAATTGAAGGGACACGATTTACGTTTACAAAAGAGAATTGGAATAAACCCGCTTTAGCTGTTGTTCAACTTGACCCTAAATTAGATGAAGTTTCTCATGCTACCTTCGAAGCTCGCTCCGGAAATATTAAACTTTCGTGGATTATCACTTTTTCCATTCTTGCCGGATTATTTCTTCTCTTTTTTGTTTATCATAAATTCATTCTTCCATATTCTTCTAAAGATAAACCTGCAATTTCGGAAGGAAACAAATCTATTGTTAAAGAATTTATTGATACGTTTATTGTCTTTTTTAAAAGAGAAAAAATCGGAGTTATACTTGCCTTTCTTCTTCTTTACAGGCTCGGAGAATCGCAGCTTGTTAAACTGGCATCCCCGTTTTTGCTGGATGCAAGAGAAGTCGGTGGTCTTGGGCTTACAACCGGTGAGGTAGGGCTTGTTTACGGAACGGTCGGAATTCTCGCTTTAACTCTCGGCGGAATACTTGGAGGATTTTTGGCTGCCAAGCATGGACTTAAAAAATGGCTTTGGTGGATGCTTATAGCAATTAATTTACCTAATTCCGTTTATATTTATCTTTCGTATGCTTTGCCGGAATCTTTTTTGCTTATTAATATTGCCGTTGCGGTTGAGCAGTTCGGGTACGGATTCGGATTTACCGCTTACATGCTTTATATGATTTATGTATCGGACGGAAATTATAAAACCGCACATTTTGCAATTACTACCGGTTTTATGGCTTTGGGAATGATGATTCCGGGAATGATAAGCGGATGGTTGCAAGAATTGATTGGTTATCAACACTTTTTTATTTGGGTGATAATTGCAACAATTCCGGCGTTCATTATCACTAAATTTATTCCTCTTGACCCGTCTTTCGGAATGAAAGAAGAATAACGAAACAGCTTTTATAGGGAGTAAAATGAAAAAAACATTATTAATTGGTATAACAATTTTTATTACGATTATAGGATGTGCTGATAAAAACGGCAAGGCACAAAAAAACATCCAAGATGAAATACTCAAGAATTCCGAAAGTTTTTTTTACATCGATTTTAAAAATTATCCTGTTAACAATTCCAAACTACCAATCGGAATTTTTGATTCCGGAACCGGCGGTTTAACCGTTCTGGATGCAATATTAAATTCCGATAATTTTGATAACAAGACACATTTTCCCCAAAAAGGCGGAGATAATAAAATAGATTTTGCAAACGAATCCTTTATTTATCTTGGAGATAAAGCAAATATGCCTTACGGAGAATATGCGGGTAATAACAACACGGCATTACTTAAAGAACATATAATTAAAGACGCACAGTTTTTATTGGGGAATAAGTATTATCCTTCGCAAACGGCAAATAATTATAGAACCGATAAACTCCCCGTAAAAGCAATAGTAATAGCGTGCAATACTGCCACGGCATACGGAAAAAACGATATAATAAAATTCATCAAAAAAACCGGATTGGATTTAAAAGTAATAGGTGTTATCGGTGCGGGAGTAAGAGGAGCCTTGGAAAATATTTCCGAAAACGAAAACGCCGTAATAGGTATTATGGCAACCGCTGGAGCCGTTGCTTCAAACGGATATCCTAATACTGTGGTTGAGCAAGTTAAAAAAAACAATTACACCGGCAAGATAATAACATTCCAACAAGCGGGTATCGGACTTGCCGCAGCAATAGACGGGGAAAAAGACTATATTGATAAAACCCTTACCGGTATTAGAAAAAATTACAGAGGTCCGTCATTTACCAATAAAAACGCCATTATTAATAAGTCTGTTCTAAATAGATATAATTTTGATTTTTCCGAAAATCAAATTTTATTTAAAGGTAAAAAAAACGACCCTGATGTAATTCAACTAAACTCGGTAAAAAACTATATTAAATATCATGTTATCTCTTTGTTGGAAAAAATAAAAGAATCAGGAACATCTTACAAATTAAAATCGATAATTCTCGGGTGTACTCATTATCCTTTTTTTACAAAAGATTTTAAAAACGTTTTGGATTTTGCTTACAGATATAAAGAGAACGGCAAATTTGTTTATCGGAAATTTATGGCTGAGGAGGTTGCCCTTATCGACCCGGCAATAAATACGGCAAAAGAATTATATTTTTATTTGAAAGAAAAAAATATGTTTAATAACGGAACTCTTTCCAACAGCAGTTTTTACATAAGTGTTCCGAATCTTTTTAATAACAATGTAAAACTAAAAGATAGTTTGAATTTTACTTATGAATATAAATACGGAAGAAAGGCCGGAGAGATTCAACAATATGTACGACGTGTTCCATTTTCCCGAAAAGTATTATCTAAGGATTTATTGAAACGGCTGGAAGTACAAATTCCGCTTACTTACAAATTAATTGACGGATATATAAAAGAATAAATTTAGTTTTGTTTATTCTTTGCTTCAATAATTAATTCGGCAAATTCACGGAAAACGGCATCGCCGCCTTTTCTTTTGCAAATGTAATCAACGGTTTCCAAAACCGATTTTACGGCATCGCTTGGTGCGGCGGAAAACCCTACGGCATTAATTATTTCCAAATCATTAATGTCGTCTCCAAGATAAGCAACATTTTCCAATTCCATTCTTTCCGTTTCACAAATCTTTTTTAACTCCCCGATTTTATCCCAAGTTCCGGTAATAAGATAATCCATTTTCAAGCGTACATTACGAACTTCAATAATATCACCCCCGTCGGTAGAAATTATTCCGCATTTAAGCCCGTGTTCTCGTAATAATCGCGTGCCCATTCCGTCTTTAACATTGAATTTTTTCATCACCAAGCCTTCGGCGGTATAATATAACCCGTTATCGGTAAGCACGCCGTCAACATCGGTAATTACCAGTTTAATTTTTTTTAGTTTGCTAATTATTTTATCCATTACAAAATTTAATTATTTTAAGTGACAAAATACTTTTTCTTTTTTAATTAAAAAAATTTCAGAGCATTAGTTTTTTTTTAATAAAGTCTTTATTTTTTACTGCATCAAATTATTTTATAATTTATAATAAGTTTTGATAGTTTTCCGCCATGTAAATAATTGTTAAATAAATTAAATTTGTTTGCCTTTGGCTCTTGTATATATTTAATTATTGCTTTACTTTTTAGAAACTTAATTAACTCATTTATTAACAAATTTAAGGATGCTTCATGATGAAAATCTACAAAACCTTAGTACTGATGTTACTTTTTGCTTCGGCAATGTTTGCTCAAAGCTATACGCTTTCCGGTGTTGTAACCAGTGCTGAAAACGGAGAGAAATTGGTTGGCGCCAATGTGTACATTAAAGGCACAACAATGGGTGCTGCTACCAATGCTGACGGAAAATATTCTATTTCCGGAATTAAAGCCGGTAACTACACGGTTGTTTGCAGTTATATCGGTTTTGAAAAAGTTGAGGAAAACATTAATCTTTCCAACAATATGGAATTAAACTTTGCATTAAAAGATTATCAATTCCAGTTGAATGTAACCGTACTTGCAGACCGCGCAAAAGAAAGGGAAACTCCTGTTGCTTTTACCAACATCGATAAAAAGCAAATGGAAAAACAATTAGGTTCACGGGATATTCCTTTAGTATTGAATACAACTCCTTCTGTTTATGCAACACAACAAGGCGGTGGTTCCGGTGATGCAAGAATTAATATTCGTGGTTTTGACCAAAGAAATATTGCCATTATGATTAATGGTGTGCCTATTAATGATATGGAAAACGGCTGGGTATATTGGTCAAACTGGGACGGACTCGGAGATGCAACTTCTTCAATTCAGTTACAAAGAGGTCTTTCCGCAGTTAACTTGGCTATCCCTTCCATAGGCGGTACAATGAATATTATTTCGGACCCTACTTCTCAAAAATTCGGAGTTAATTTAAAACAAGAATTCGGTAGCGGTGCATATTTAAAAACATCTATCAGCGCAAGCTCCGGTAAAATGGGCAAGTTTGCCGTTAATGCAAATTTTGTTAAAAAAACCGGTGATGGTATAATTGATAAAACATGGACGGATGCTTGGTCGTACTATTTAGGATTAAGCTACGAAATTAATAATAAAAACAGATTAGAACTTTATGCACTCGGCGCACCTCAACGTCATGGTAACAACTATTACCAACAAAATGCCGCTGTTTACGATCAAAGTTTTGCAAAAGATGTGCTTGGTTATACCGATGCTCAATTAGCCGTAGTAACCGAAGCGGGCAGAACATTTAACCAAAACTGGGCTAAGGTAAATCCATCCTATTCCGGCAAACAATGGGACGGAAGTACAATTGACCGTTACGACCCGAATTTTATTAACGAAAGAGAAAACTTTTTCCATAAACCTATTGTAAACTTAAACTGGTATTCTCAACTATCTAATAAACTTAGTTTATATACAACAGCTTACTGGTCAGGCGGACGTGGCGGCGGTTCCGGAACTTACGGAAGTGTGCAAAGAAAACCTGCGGTTCCGGGAAACAAATGGTATAAGAGTCCTCCTTGGACATGGGATTGGGACAAAACTATTGCCATGAACGATACTTCTTCAAAAGGTTCTCTTGGTATTTTAAGAAACAGTTGTAATTATCAATGGACTTTGGGAGTAATTTCCAAAGCATACTTAAAAATAGACGATAATTGGAAAACCTCTTTTGGTCTTGACTGGAGAACAGCCGAAATAGATCACTTTAGAGAAGTTAGAGATTTATTAGGCGGCGATTATTACTATTTTGCCGGAAATGATTTCGATAAAACCGATGCCGACAGAAGAAAAAAATTAGGCGATAAAATCGTATATTATAACACTAACACAGTTGATTGGATTGGTGGTTATGCGCAAGCGGAATATACAAAAGACTTGTTAACCGCATATGGAACCGTCGGTTATTCATCAATTAAGTATTCCTACACAAACCATTTTAAAGATGACGGAACAGGTAACGAATTAACCTCTAAAACAGATTGGATTAGCGGTTATCAAATTAAAGGTGGTGCCAGTTACCGTATGACAACAACAAACAGTATTTATGCAAATGCAGGTTATGTAAGCAAAGTTCCGATTTTTGACAACGCTATTAATGATAGAGACGGCAGAGTTGCTCAAGACCCTAAAAACGAAACTTTCATTTCGTTTGAAGCCGGAACAAACAATAAATTCTTTAACAATAAATTAGCTGCTAATCTTAATGCATATTACACCATTTGGAACGACAAGGCTAAAACGGTTTCCGTTCAAAACCAAGACGGAAGCGAAGACTTAATTTATTTACAAGGAATTGATGCTCTTCACAGCGGTATAGAATTAGAGTTAAGCTATCGTCCGGTTCATTTAATTCAACTTGATGGCGTTTTTTCATTCGGGCATTGGGTTTATACTGATGATGTTGAAGGTTCTTACACAACATATTCTACCGGAGCTCCCGTAGAAAAGAAATACAACTATTATATTAAGGACTTAAAAGTAGGTAACCAACCGCAAACAGCAATGATTTTCGGTGCCACATTATTCCCTGTAAAAGGAATGTCATTACAATTTTTATTTAATATGTATTCCGATATGTATGCAAACTGGGATCCTACATCCAGAACTGATGCAACAGATAGAGCACAAAGTTGGAAAACTCCAAACTATAACTTGTTAAATATGCACTTTAATTATGCATTACCGTTTGATCTTTCCGGTGTACGCTTTAACTTGTTTGCTCACGTATTTAATTTACTTGATGAAGTTTATGTACAAGACGCTTCCGATCACAGTAAATACAATGGTATTAAAAAAGATGTTAACGGAGTGGCAACACCATTACACTCTGCACAAAGAGCATCTGTATTTTTAGGTATGCAACGTTATTTCAACGTTGGTGTATCCGTTATGTTTAATTAAACATTAAGCATTCTTATTCTCAAAAACCCCCGAATTTTCGGGGGTTTTTTATTTTAAATAAAATTTATTCTTGATTAACGAATAATTAAAAAGTGTGATGAAAAAAAGTTTGTTAAAAATTTAGTTGTCTAAAAAACAATGTAATTTCCGCTCTCTTATTATACTGTTAACCGGTATTGTTCAAACACAATAATAAAATATAATATCCCAAATGATATTATCATTAACTAAGATGTTTCCCATTAAATTGATAAATTACAAAACCCCGGGTACCTTTTTTGCGATGTTATAAAAAGGGAAGTTGTTATTTATAACAGCTTAATTTCGGTTTTTGAATAATATTTAAGTTTGTTTTGGATAGATATAATCTGTAAAATATAAAATTAAAATTTGATTGTATTTTTGAATTTATTTAGTTTACAACAGTTGCAAAAAAAACAGCTGTTATGTAATGGGAAATTCAAAAGATATATACGAAAATCTTAAAAAAGTTCACAGACTAAAGAAAAAAGAAATTCGTATATACAAGCGAAAAAAACGTGTTCCACAAAACCAATTTATAAGAGAAACCTCCCTATTTAAGGGCTCTATTTGGGGTGTCCCCGATAAATCAATTCCATTTGATAGAAGAAGAAAAGAAGATGAATATAAAGATTCTTTACGCCCTACCCTGGTTTTAACAACGCCAGATACTTTTAATGATTACGATTTAGTTTGGGTTGCTCCGGGTACTAGCAAGTTTCATAAAATCGGGAATAAATTTCCTTATACATTAAAAGTTGAAGTACCACCTGAGAACTTGGAAAAAACAACCTATTTTTTAATGCAATATCATTGGTTTGCAATTCAGAAAAATATGGAGAAAAAATTTACGGAACTTACATCTGAAACAAAGACAAAATTTTATGAGATACTTGAGGACTTACAATAATGTCCAATATTGCTCCTTTAATTAGACAAATATACTATCAGAAAAAAGATGGTAGAATTGATGAGAAAATTGCCGAAGAACTTATTCAACAATTAAAAAAGATGTGTTTGGCAAAAAATTATTCTTTTGACAGTTGTGACGATGTTGTAAATCAGTCATTTATTAATTTGTATAAATCAATTGACGAAAATTCATTTTGGGAAACGGTAATTGAAGGAAATGAAGAGAACGACAGACGAATTACAAATTATATTTACAAAATTTTATTATCCTCTAATAATGAAGTAGATAACGATTTTCGAAGGAAAGAAACAATAAATTTTAATAGAGCCCTTTCCGAAATTTTAAAAAACTTAGTTGCTGAAAACATGCTGCAA
>CAZTYP010000123.1:0-6164 GCA_964617555.1 uncultured Melioribacteraceae bacterium
TAAAAAAGGATAAAACTTATTTAGATCTAAAGTATCTTACTATGCAAGTAGATTCTTCCCTTGCAAAACAATTACAAAACATTCCCCGCACCACGGATAAAAAGCCCTATAGCTTTTCGAGTGGAGCCAACATTCAATACAGAATCGTTTTCTTAAATAAGGGAATAGGGCTAGACTCTATCTACTTAATGTATATTGAAGAAATCAGAATGAATCGACTTTCCGGCGAAAGTTTTTTTGTGGACGAATCGGTAAAAGATGATACAACCGAAGTACTTTCGTTCAAAGATTTATACACATTAAAACTCAACAACAATAAGCAATATCATATTTTATTGCACGAAGTTGAAAAATTTGTTGAAGAAAACGAAGGAGAAACTTTACCTTCTTTGCTGGCAATTAACCCCGACGACCGAAATAAATCCTATATGGGAATGAGTTCCCGCGATAATTCGGATTATTTTGATTATCAAAAAATAATGAACCCTCATTATATTCCCACAGACAAAAAAGCCGGTACGGGAATAAGAAGAAGTAATTCAACCGGTAAAAATTTTCGCATAGATGCTTCTTTTTCCAGAATAACTTTTTCTTTAAAAGCTTTAGATTATTCAATCGGCTCAACAGGGTTCGAAATAAACACATTGGAACCGATTCTAAACCTTTTACCTTTGGAATCTGCAAACATATTTGTAGGTTTACGTTCTATTTTCAGAATCTCTTCCGAAAAGAATTTAAAAAAGGCAACGCTGATTGATGCAAAATTAATGGCTCGAATAAATACACAAAACAGTGATATTTTTGATAATTACCCTGTTGTTTCCGGTGGAAAGCCAAAACTTAACCTTAATAACGGATTCGGTACCGAATTAAATCTTACCAGATTATTCGGGCTTCCGTTCATTACAATTAAAGCATACTTATCAAAAAACAGTTTTGAAAACCCCAATTACCTTTTCAGAACTTCCGATTCCACGCGTGATGCATATTTCTCTTTTGCACAATTCGAAGGTACATTTTCGTTTTATTGGAATGCGAACACAACAAAAACAAGTAGATTTCGTTTCGATTTTGGAGCGGCATACTTTGATGTTTGGAAAGCAACATACGATAATTCCGGTGAAATTACCTACTCCGATTTTGAAGGAGAAAACCACATAGTACCTGTTTTCGGTTTGGCTTACACATTTGTTCCTGCAGGAAATCCTTTTCTGGGAGCACATTTAAGAGTAATGGATACTCGCATAAACATTGGCGGATGGATTAAACTTTTTGAATTTGAACCGGATAATGTAATACGGTTTGAAGCATTTTCAATTACGGAACCTCTTACAAGGCCTTTAGCCAAATGGGAAAGTTCCGGAGGATTATTTTTTCAACTAAGATATAGATACGGATTATAACGGATATGAAGATGAAAAGAAATATTATAATTTTATTATTACTAATCGGCTCTACTTTATTAGCACAAAAAAGCGATTCAACAAAAACTGTTTCTGAATTGGAAAAAATATATTCCAATCTGGAATACAACACAAGCAGTTTTGACGACATTAAAAAACAATGGATTATTACCGACCCTGAAATGGTACGAGATTTATCCAATAAATTCATTGCTAATAACTACGTAAAAATTAACGGTAAAAATGCCGGCAAACAATTCATAAATAAATTTAACAATAATGTGGCAAGAGGCGATGTTGCCATTATTTTGCGTAAAAGGTTTTATGATAATGAAATCGAATATTTTGCCTTTGTTATTGACGATGACCCCGGAAACACTCCTCTTTTCGATCCGGTATTAGACGGCTTTTACTTAAAATCCATTATAGGAAAATCTTTGTATAAAGAATTACAAAAGCAGAATTATTTTTATAACGATGTTTCCAAACAAATTTTTTCTACGAAATACGGCTACAATTTTAATGTTAATCTGAATTTGCTGAATTCGGACCTTATGTTTTGGAACACAACATCCAACGGACAAAATAAATATTTGCTTTCGTTTTTTGGTGATTGGGGTAACGACAATATCCATTTCCCGGGGTGGACAATGCAAGAATACTTTCTCGGAGCTCAACTAACATATTATTCAAAACTTCCTCCCGACCCTCGGAATTATAAGTATAAGCTTAAAGTTGGTACAGGTATCCAAACTTCAGTACCATATGAAACTACGGTCCCAGATATTCCGTTATTGCTTTCCGGACAAAATGCATACGCCGGTCTGTCGCTTTCTCTTTTCAGCAAAAACTTTTTCGTGGATATGGAAGCATCAATGACACTTACCGATTTTTCAGTATCCGATTTTGATTTCCATAAACCTACGAAATATAACTCTATCAGAAACTTTTTCAGTTTCAAACTAAGAGCCATTAACGTTGCCAACCTTTCCGATTTGGGTAAGTTGGAAATGTCTTTCGGAATTGCTACACATGACTTAAATCAATATGAATACGACCCCAAACAAGGCGGCATAGTTGACTTGATTCCGCAAAAAGAATTTATGGACAGATTTAACCATTTCATTAACGGCTCAATCGGCGTTACAAAATTAGGTGGATTAGTACAACACAGATTCAATATTTTTGTTGGATTTAATCCTGAAGAATACGGATATTACGGTTTTAACTTGCATATGATGTTAAGCAATACATTCGGATTTGACATAAGAATGAGCAACAGTTTCGGTTTAACCAACGTTAAATATCCATGGAGAATGGATTCCTATTTGGTATTCTCACCTGTTTTCAGAATAAACTTTTAATAAATAATTTATGAGGTACTGATTGCTATTTTAAATGCAATTGGTACCTCAATTATCAAAAATTTTTCCGTCCAACATCTTTACTACTCTATCACCAATTCCAATTAATTCCTGATTATGCGTAACAATTAAGAAAGTTAACTTTAATTCATCGCGCAATTTTTTTAGTAAGTCGTGAACAATATTACTGTTAGACGAATCGAGATTGCCCGTCGGTTCGTCCGCAAAAATAATTTTAGGATTATTTGCCAATGCACGTGCAATGGCCACACGTTGCTGTTCACCGCCTGAAAGTTCCGCCGGCTTATGATTACCCCGTTCCGCAATATCAACAAGTTCAAGCAATTCCATACTACGCTTATCTGCTGTGGTTTTATCAACACCTGCAATCATTTGAGGAATTGAAATGTTTTCCGTTGCCGTAAACTCGGGCAACAGATGATGAAATTGAAAAACAAATCCGAGATTTTTATTTCTGAATTTTGCAATTTCATTATCATTCATTTTATGAATATTTTGCCCGTAAAATGCCACCTCTCCCCTGTCGGGTTTATCCAACCCCGCTAAAATATGCAATAATGTGCTTTTCCCCGCACCGGATTTTCCGACAATAACGGTTATTTTTTCTTCTTCAACCGCAAGCGAAATACCTTTTAGAATCTCTAATTTTTCCTCTCCTTTACGCATAAAGGATTTGTGAATATCACTACAACTTATTATTGTTCCCATAATATTTTCCATTAAAAAATTTTAACAAAATCATTCGTATTTTATTGAATCAATAACATTGATTTTTACGGCTCTGCGTGCGGGATAAAGCGATGCCACAAATGTTAGCAACATAGAGGTAGCCGGAATTAAAATCAAATCACTTATTTGTAATTCAACGGGTAGTGCATCAATTATATATTTTGTAGAATCAAGCGGATATATTTTGTATTCCATTTGCAAATAGCAAATTAACAACCCCAATAACATTCCCGAAATGGTTCCTATAATACCAATCAAAATTCCTTTGAACATAAAAATTTTAAGAATCGATTTTTTTGTTACTCCCATCGACCTCAAAATTCCGATATCACGTTTTTTTTCAAGTACCGACATTGTAAGCGAAACCAGAATATTGAATGTTGCAACGGAGATAATAAGAAGCAACAGGATAAACGCCCCCCAACGTTCCAATTGCAATACGTTATAAAACTCACTATTCATATCGTACCAAGTTTTAATGGTAAAAAGTTCGCTGTCAATCTGTTTGCTCAGTTCCTTTTTAACCTTTTCGGCATTTTTATAATTATCCAATTTAATTTCGTATCCGGAAATACTGTTTGTTCCAAGTAATTTTTCAGCTGCGGTTAAATTTGTATAAAGTGTAAAATCATTACCTGCTTTATTTCTCGATTTTGAAATTCCGGTTATAATAAATTGTTGACTGTTGGGAATTACCAGAAAATTGGTAATCATCTTTTCAATGCTGTTTAACGAAGTAACGGTAATTCTATCACCTATCCTTACCGAAAGATTCATTGCATTGGTTAAACTTATTACTGCTCCGGGAAACTCGCTCTTTTCGGATAAATCTAAACTTCCTCCCAACAATTTTTTTTCAACCCATAATTGAGAATTATCATTATTCCTTTTAAGCCCTTTAATATCAAGCATTTGATAATTATTATTGTTTGTAATTACAATTTTACCTTGTAAATACGGAGTAAAAAATACTATTGAATTATTTCCCGAAAGAATCTCTTCCAACTTGTTTGTTGCCGCATCCGATTTTTCTGAAATTGCCACAATACGAATATGAGGCTGTGATTCAATAAGCATTTGTTTTGCAAAACTGCCAAAGCCATTGAAAACGGAAATAACAATTATCAGTGCCGCAACCCCTATTGTTATACCCAGTGTAGAAATAATTGAAATTATAGAAATAAAATTCAATTCGTTTTTAGTCTTCAAATATTTTTTTGCAATAAAAAATTCGAACATATCAATTAAACTTTATTGATTTTATCGGTGATATTTTGGAAGCAATAACACTTGGAATTATTGCGGAAAGAATTGTAAGAAACAATGCCGAAAACATTACCATAAGATAATTGAAAAAATTAATTTTAATTGGTGCAACATTCAAAAAATAGACAGACTCAGGTAATCGGATAATTTGAAAATTAATTTGTATCAAACTTAAAACCAGTGCAGATAGTGCTCCTAAAATTATCCCGATTACTCCCAAATATGTTCCTTGATAAAGAAAAATTTGCAAAATTTGTTTTTGTGTTGCTCCCAGTGATTTTAAAATACCTATTTCAGATTTACGTTCCAAAATATTCATTAAAACCGTACCGATAATATTAAATATTGCCACAACAACTATTAAACCCAATACAAGTGGAATCGGTTTTTTCTGTAAATCTATCCAAGTAAAAATATTTTGGTGTTTTTGAAAAATTGTCCGAACGTAATATGGGTAACGCAAAGTTTCCTTCAATTTATCGGCAATTCTGTTAATATTTTTCAAGTTACTCAATCTAATATTATAGCCGGAAATTTCATCTTTCATATTAAATATTATTTTGGCTTTACTAAGCGGAATATATCCTTTCAAATCGTCGTATTCGGGCATTCCGCTTTCATAAATTCCTACAATCACAAACTGGGAAATTACCGGCATGTTATAAACAGAAGGAGGTCTGTTGTTCATAAGAGTAAAAAGTGTAACCTTATCCCCCACTTTTACACGCAACTTTTCCGCAAGTTTTCTTCCAATTAAAATTTGACTTAGATTTCTTGAAGAGGATAAATATTTCCCCTTTTTTATTATTCTTTTAATATCAAGATTATTATTCACGGGGTCAATCCCGAAAATAACAATTCCGTCAGTACCGGCTTTGGATTTAATAATGGTATTTTTAGAAATATACTTTGAAACGGATTTAATTTCCGGACTTACCGATTGAATTTTGTTTTCCGTCTTTTTACTGTCAATCACATTTTTACCGCTATAACCCGAAATTATTATATGCGAATTAAAATTGACAATCTTTTCGCTTATTACGGAATCGAACCCGTCCAAAATTGAGAGAGCAATAATTACAACAGTTACCCCTAAAGTAATTCCGGTAATTGTTATTACCGAAACAAAGGAAAGAAGAAACGAAAAATTTTGTGAACGAATATATTTATTTACAATAAATAGCGGAAAAGACATACAATAACCTTACATAGTATAAATAAATTTAAAGCAAAGTATAATGAAAAAAGCAAAACTTTCATAATTCTTGACATTAAAAAGAAAAAATTTTAACTTAGAAGTCTATTTTTAAAAGGACTTTGTTCTACAATATTTTGATTGAATCCACAAGAAAAATTCTTATCGGGGCGTAGCGTAGTCCGG
>CAZTYP010000124.1:0-23786 GCA_964617555.1 uncultured Melioribacteraceae bacterium
TGTTGAATAAGTAGAAGGAGTTGGAGTGAAAATTTGTACTTGTTCGGGCAAAGCGGAAAGTTTTTCGGAAGAAAATTCTTTCAACTTTTTCATATCGCGTTCTGTGCAGCCTGGATGAGCGGCAATTAAATAGTATGTTAAAAACTGGTTCTTACCTGCTTCTTTGGAGTATTTGAAAAACTTTTCCCGAAATTCCCGCAAATATCTTTTCCCCGGTTTTCCCATTAAATTAAGCACTTTGTCTTCGGAATGTTCAGGCGCAATTTTCATTTGCCCCGATGTGTGATGTTGTACTATTTCCTTCAAATATTCTTCGCCGTGCTGTTTATCATCAAGCACCATATCAAAACGGATACCCGAAGCTACAAACACTCTTTTTATTCCCGGAATTTTTCTGAGTGTTTTAAGAAGTTCTATTTGCGGTTTATGTGTAGGATGTAAGGCAGTGCACGTAACCGGAGCCACACACCGTTTATTATTACATGTGCCGGATTTCAATTTTTTTGCACATTCAAAACCATACATATTTGCCGTGGGTCCGCCTACATCGGAAATGATGCCTTTGAAATTTTTGTCTTTTAAGAATGATTTGGCTTCCTTAATTATGGAAGATTTACTGCGATTACTTATAGTTTGCCCCTGATGTACGGAAATTGCACAAAAGTTACATTCCCCGTAGCATCCGCGATGTGTATTGATTGAAAAGCGAATTGTATCCAATGCTTTTACTTTCCCTTCCTTTGCGTAGTAGGGATGTGTATCACGCTCGTAATCCAATCCGTAAAAATAATCCATCTCTGCAGTAGTAGGATTAAATTGCGGAGGATTTTGAATTAAGAAACGCTCACCGTGTTTTTGCACCAATCCTTTTGCGGTAATGGGGTCATTGTTTAAATAGAAAGTGTTAAACATATTAATAAATTTTAATTTATCCGAAACAACTTCTTCGAAAGAGGGAAGTTGAATATATTCATATCTGTTTTCTCCTGAAATATATGCCAATCCTCTGACATCCAATAGAGACTTGTTTTTTTTTAATTTAGTTGCAATTTCAATTAAAGTCTTTTCGCCCATCCCGTAAACAAGATAATCCGCTTTTGAATCAAAAAGAATAGACCGCCGTATTTTGTTCGACCAAAAATCATAATGTGCTATTCGTCTTAAACTGGCTTCAATCCCTCCAATAATAATCGGTTTTGTGTTTTTAAAATTTCTTCTGATTAAATTGGTATAAGCAATAACGGCTCTATCGGGACGGCGATTATTTATACCACCGGGAGTATAATCGTCGTGTTTTCTCCTTTTTTTTGATGCCGTATAATTTGCTACCATAGAATCAACACTTCCGCCGGTAACACCCCAAAAAAGTTCAGGTTCTCCAAGCCGCATAATATCGTTTTTGCCGCTAATTTCCGGTTGAGCAATCACACCTACACGAAATCCTTTATCCGTAAGGATTTTCCCAAGTATGGATATTCCTATGTATGGACTGTCAATGTAAGTATCGCCGCTAACCAGAATAACATCCAACTTATTCCAGCCCAGTTTTTTTATCTCTTCTTGTGTTGTAGGTAAAAACATTTATTTTATCAAATTATTTATTTAAAGATAATTCTTTTGGTTACAAATTTTAGCATATTATTTTTTAATTAACTTGTATATATTAAAATAACTAAGGTTAATTAATCGGCAAAAGAAGTTACTATTTATTGTAATAGAAAGCGGTTTTCAGTAACTTTAAAGTTGATAATTTTTAGGAGAAATGAATGTTACAAAGTCTATTAAAAAAATTGTTCGGCGATAAAAATGAAAAAGCAATGAAAGAATTATGGCCGATTGTTGACGAAATAAATGCGGAATATGAAAAATTAAAAGAACTTTCAGATGACGAACTCAGAGCGAAAACTCAAGAGTTTAAAAATAAAATAGAAAAACACACCAAAGAAACAAGGGAAAAAATTGAAAAAATAAAAGACCAATTACGTGCCGATGATTTTGACGGCGACAGAATGGCTTTGTATGATGAATTAGACGAACTAAATGAACAACTTGACGAAGAGTATGAAGAAATTCTTGATGAACTTTTACCCGAGGCTTTTGCTGTAGTAAAAGATACTGCACGGAGATTGGTCGGTAAATCATGGGAAGCGGCAGGAAATAAAATTACTTGGGAAATGGTCCCTTACGATGTTCAGTTGATAGGCGGCATTGTTCTTCATCAAGGTAAAATTGCAGAAATGGCTACCGGTGAAGGTAAAACATTGGTGGCAACAATGCCCGTGTATCTTAATGCCCTTACAGGCCGAGGGGTTCATCTTGTTACGGTTAACGATTACCTTGCAAAACGCGATAGCGAGTGGATGGGAGAAATATATAAATTTCACGGCTTAACCGTTGGGTGTATCTTAAATACAATGGACCCCGAAGAACGAAAGAAAATGTATAATTGCGATATTACTTACGGAACCAATAATGAATTCGGTTTTGATTATCTGCGCGATAATATGGCAATCTCAATCGAAAACCGTGTACAACGAATGCATAATTATGTAATTGTTGACGAGGTGGATTCGGTTTTAATTGACGAAGCACGAACTCCGTTAATCATTTCCGGACCGGTTGGATCTACCGACCATAAATATGACGAAATGAATCCGAAAGTTGAAAGATTAATCAGAAAACAAACGGCATTGGTTGCCCAGTTGGTAAAAGATGCCGAAAAAATTCTTTCCTCCCAAGATGGAGACAGGCGAGAAGCCGGTATTTTATTATTACGTGCACATAGAGGACTTCCGAAAAACAAAAAATTAATCAAACTACTTCATGAACCCGAATATCAAAAATTATTGAATGAAACCGAACTTGAATTCTTGAGAGAAAACGCCAAACATATGCCGGAGATTGATGAAGAGTTATATTTTGCAATTGATGAAAAACAAAATACAATAGACCTTACGGAGAAAGGGCGCGAAGAACTTGCCTCCGGCTCGGCGGAAGGAAAAGAATTTTTTGTATTGCCCGATTTAAGCAGCGGCATCGGAGAAATTGATAGTAATCCCGACTTAACCCCCGAAGAAAAAGCAAGAAAAAAAGATGCTCTTTATCATTTATATGGTGAACGTAGCGACAGAATCCATACGTTGAATCAATTGTTAAAAGCTTATACAATGTTCAGCAAGGATGATGAATATGTTATTACCGAAGACGGAAAAATTGCAATTGTTGATGAGTTTACCGGACGTGTTTTGCCGGGAAGACGTTATTCCGACGGTTTGCACCAGGCAATAGAAGCAAAAGAACATGTGAAAGTTGAAAGAGATTCTCAAACCCTGGCTACCATTACGCTTCAAAATTATTTCAGGCTTTATAAAAAACTTGCCGGTATGACCGGTACCGCCGAAACGGAAGAAGGAGAGTTTTATGAAATTTATAAATTGGAAGTAGTTGTAATTCCTACAAACAAACCCATTGCCCGTGTTGATGAAGAAGATGCAATATACAGAACCAAACGGGAAAAATATAATGCTGTAATTGAAAAAATAAAAGAACTGCAAAAGCAACAACGCCCTGTGCTTGTGGGCACCGTAAATGTTGAAATATCGGAAACATTAAGTCGAATGCTTAAACGGCAAGGGATTCAGCACAATGTGCTAAACGCAAAGCAACATAAACGCGAAGCGGAAATTGTTGCGTATGCCGGGCAACCCGGTGCCGTTACTATTGCAACCAATATGGCCGGTAGAGGTACCGATATCAAATTGGGTGCAGGCGTTAAGGAAAAAGGCGGTTTGTATATTCTTGGAACAGGAAGACACGAATCCCGCAGAATCGACAGACAATTGAGAGGCCGTGCAGGTCGTCAAGGTGATCCCGGAACCTCCAAGTTTTATATATCCTTGGAAGATGATTTGATGCGACTTTTCGGCGGAGACAGAGTTACTTCCATTATGAGTCGTTTGGGGATGGAAGAAGGGGAAGCAATTGAGCATCCGATGATTACCAAATCAGTAGAAAGAGCACAAAAGAAAGTTGAAGAAAATAACTTTGCTATTCGTAAACGCTTGTTGGAATATGACGATGTAATGAACCAACAGCGGGAAATTATTTATAATAAACGTCGTCAAGCACTTGAAGGAGAAAGATTGAAAGATGAGGTCTTCGGCGACCTCGGGGAATATATAGACTCCTTATTGGATAAGTATTATGATGATGCTTTAATCGAACAATTGCGTGAAGATTTAATGCAACATCTGTTGGTTGATGTTAAAATTGATCCGACCACATATGAAGAGCTAGGCAGAGACGGTCTGAAAGAAGTAATCCTAAAAGAAGCGGAAGCTTTTTACAATCGCAAAGAAGAACTTCTTACATCCGAAGTAATGGCTCGTTTGGAACGTTTTGCGGTTTTACATGTAATTGATGAAAAGTGGAAAGACCATTTAAGAGAAATGGATGATTTGAAGGAAGGAATTGGGCTTAGAGCATACGGACAGAAAGACCCGTTGCTTGAATATAAAGGGGAAGCGTTTAATCTTTTCCGAACATTACTTGATGAAATTAGAGATGAAGTTGTTTCCTTCTGTTTTAAGTATTTTCCGCAGCAACCCGAAGAAATTCAACAAAAAAGAATCCCTGTTCAAAGAATGAATTTGGTTAAGGATAATACGGGCAATATGGGAATGCAAGGTGGTGGAGAAGACGAAGGAAGTAAACGCGGAAAAGCTCAACCGATAAAGGTTGAAAAACGGGTTGGCAGAAACGACCCTTGCCCGTGCGGTAGCGGTAAAAAATATAAACATTGTTGCGGGAAAAACGGATAACGGAGTAACTAATGAAAAAAATTGAAGCAATAATTCGTCCATTCAAATTGGAAGAAGTTAAAGAAGCCCTGTTGGAAGAGGGGATTAAAGGATTAACAATTTCGGAAGTTAGAGGTTACGGCAGGCAAAAAGGTCATACCGAAACTTACCGTGGAAGCGAATATCAAATTGAATTTGTTCCGAAAATGAAAATAGAAGTTATTGTGCAAGACTCGTTGACCGAAAAGGTAATAGATGCAATAGTTACAAATGCCAATACCGGTCAAGTAGGGGACGGTAAAATCTTTATTTCAAACATTGAAGATGCAATTAGAATAAGAACCGGTGAATCCGGCGACGACGCATTATAAGTCCGGTTAATTTTGTGAATAATAGTTATAGAAAATATTATCCCTTTGCAATTTTTCTTGCTTTTTTGATGTTTTCCTACGGTTGCAGCACGTGGAAAAATTTCTCCGCTTACTTCAACCGATTTTATATTGCCGAAAAGGCGTTTGATCTTGCCATGGAAGATATTAAAGAGAACAATCCTCGTCCTCTTTTCCAATTTAAAGAAAATAAACTTTCCTCGGTTGCCAATAAAAATTTTGATGATGTAATAAAATATTCTTCTAAAATTTTGCAGTTTAATAAAGACACTAAATATGTACCCGAGGCTATTTATATGATTGCCGTTGCTTATTACTATAAAGGGCAATACAGTAAAGCACTTCGCAAATTTTCCGAATTGGATAATTTGAATATCCCCGATTATAAATATCCGACAATGTTATGGATTGCAAAATCGGAAATGCAAATGCGTTCTTTTTTAACGGCTCTGTCTCGTATCGAAAAAATCAAAAATGCAACTGATGTTGATGAAGATATTTTGTTTGATGCTTATGTTACGGAAATCAGATATTTAATATATCGCGAAGAATTTTCCAAAGCAATTCTTGCTATCGAAGAATTATTACGCCAAAACCTTGATGATGTTGTGAAAAGTGAGGTTACTTATGAACTCGGGATGCTGTATGAGTCGTTGGGAAATTATGAAAATGCGGTAAATGCTTTTCAGCTTGTTTGGGAAGGTGAACCAAGTTTTGAAATAGAATTTAAAAGCAAATTGGAATATGCAAAATGTGTTGAGCATTTAAATAGAAAAGATGAAGCATTGGAAGTATTAAACGATTTACGAGATGATACAAAATACGAAAAATATTGGGACCTTGTTGATATTGAAATTGCACAAATCGAATTGGAATCGGGAAACATTCAAGATGCTTTGGATATATTTTATTCCGTAGATACCGGATATACAAATAGTGAGAGTAGTGGTATAGCGGCATTTATGCAAGCCGACATTATGGAACACATTTTTATGAACTTTGACAGTGCCAAGTTTTTATATGAAAAAGTTGTAAATAAAAAAGCTCCTCCAGAATATAAAAAAGATGCGCAAGAAAAAGTTAAAATACTAAAACTCAGAAAAGATTATTTGGACGAAATACTTTCTTCCAAACGGGGTTATGCATATTTGCAAGATACATTACTTTTTAAGCAAGATTCAATTGCCTATGCAGGTTATTTAGCCAGACGTGATTCTGCAATGAAAGCGGCAGAAGAACTTAAAAATAATAACGAATCACAAGGAACAATAAGGCGTACGAGAGGCAGAGGAAGAGTAACAAGAGGGACCGCACAAGCATTGGCAAAAAAATTCAAATACAAAGAAGATTCGTTATTTACATATCAACCTAAAATGCCTCTTATTTCGGAAGATTCGTTACGTTCTAAAATTGCCATGAACGAGTATATGTTGGGTAATCTTTATTTGGGTGAATTGGAAGTGCCGGATTCTGCGTTTTATTATTACAACGATATAATTAATAATTTCCCCAATACCCCGTTTCACGCGAGAACTTTATATGCATTGGGGAGTTACTATCTAACATTGGATAATAAAGAAAAAGCGGATTCCCTTTTTAAATATGTTTATGATAATTTTAACAGCGAAGCAATTGCCAAATCCGCTGCAGCTCGTTTAGGAATAACTGTGGAGAAAGGCAACTCAGACCCTGCTCTTGAAGAGTATCGTACTGCCGAAGAAAATATTGAACAAAATGAATATTACGATGCTATTGAAAAATTAAATTTAATATATTCAACTTATCCCGAGTCTCAATATGCACCCAAATCCTTGTACGCAATAGGCTGGATTTACGAAAACAAATTATCGGATTACGATACGGCTGTAAATTATTACGATTCTTTATTGACGCATTTCCCTAAAACAGAATATGCCCGCGAAGTAAAATCGCGTGTAAGTTTTTATCATTCCGAAATGAAAGCTAGGCAAGATTCTATTGCGCGTATTCAAAAAGCAATTGCTGACAGTATTAAAGCCGATAGTCTGGCACACGTTCAAGCCCTTTCTGTTCAAGATTCCCTTACCGTTACTGATTCTGCAACAACTGTTCAATCAGATTCGATAAAAGTTAGTACCATCCCAGAAAATAATGTGGAAGGCAAAGTAATAAAAGATTCTGTTAAATCTTCTGCCTTGACCGACAGTGCAAAAGCGGTTGAACTTTTTAAGGAAGCGGCAAAGCACAGCAAAAAACCTAAAAAATGAATTATAAAAAACTCAAAGAGATAATCAACAACGGAGAAGGGTTACATACCGAATTTAAACAACGCTTTTCCACACATTCCAAAATTGCCAAAGAGATTATTGCTTTTGCTAATACAGACGGGGGAATACTGATATTCGGTGTTGATGATGACGGCGGATTATATGGGGTTGAAAGTGAAAAAGAGATTGCCGAGTTAATACAAGAAACTATTAACAATTACTGTGAACCGGTTATTAATTATACTATTGATTTCGTTGAACTATACGGGAAAGAACTTGTGCTCATTAATATTCCCGCCTCTGATGCCAAACCGCATAGAATACAAGATTATAAAATGAAACTTGATTTGAATTTGGCGGAAGTATATGTGCGGGTTAACGATAAAAGTGTACCTGCAAGTAAAGAGTTAATAAAAATTTTGCAAGCTCAAAACAATAATTCCAAGTTGAATAAATATTCACTCGGTAAAACCGAAGAGATTGTTTTTGAGTATTTACAGAATAATGATTCTATAACCGTTACGGAATTAAAACATTTGGCAAATATATCTACCCGAAGAGCTTCCAGAACGTTAATAAAATTAGTGAGAGCAGGTTTGCTTTATATTCACACAAAAGATAATGGAGATACATTTTTTACCGCACTTTAAAAATGTTGAGTATAAACATAAAGATGGAAAATAATAAAAACTTTAATGTTTTAATGCTGTTTCATACGTTTCACGTAATCGGAAAACGGCAACGCCGTAAGCCACTGCAACATTAAGCGATTGTTTAATTCCGTATTGTGGAATTTCCATTGCAAAATCGCACAAATCTATCAAATCTTGAGAAACACCACTTATTTCATTTCCGATAATAAGTGCAAGGGGAAAGTCGCTTTTTGTTACTTCATAATGGAGTTTGCTGCTATCTGTCTGTTCAAGGGCACAAATTTTAATTCCTTCGGATTTTAACCTTTGTATTACTTTTTTAGCGTCTTCCACAAACTCCCAATCAACACTTTCGGTTGCTCCAAGTGCCGTCTTCAAAATCTCCTTTTTTGGCGGATGTGGTGTGTAGCCGCAAAGAAAAAGCTTTTTTATCATTACACCGTCCGATGTGCGAAAAACCGAACCGACATTGTAACTGCTGCGTATACTATCCAATATTACGTATACGGGCAATTTGTTTACGGAATCAATATTTTCGAGTGTACTTCTGTTTTTAGAAATTTCATCGTGAGTTAATTTTTTCATAGCAATAAAATTTTAATCCTTCCCTTTTTTTGTTGCCAATTGCCCGCACGCCGCCGCAATATCGTCCCCTTGTGAGTTTCGTATCATCACTGTGATGTTGTTGTTGCGTAATTTTGTTGCAAACCTTTCTATCTCCTCTTGCGGTGTCGGCTCCAATTCCCGTGCAATTCCGTCGGGATTCATATGCGCAATGCTGTTAAAAGGTATTAAATTTAATTTTGAAGGAAGTGATTTGCAAAGTTTTGTTAATGCAACAATATCTTCTTCAGTATCGTTAATCCCTTTCAGCATTAAGTATTCAAAGGTAATTCGTGTCCCGGTTGTTTTGGCATAATAATGTACGGCTTTTATCACATCTTTTAACGGATACTTTTTATTTATCGGCATTATCTTGCTTCTTATTTTGTCAAACGGTGAATGGAGTGAAAGAGCAAGTTTAACCCTGAGCGGAGAGTTTGCAAGTTCCGTTATTTTTTCGGGAATGCCGGAGGTCGAAACGGTAATTCTGTTTCTGCTTATTCTGTTGTTATGTTGATTGGTAAATATTTCCAATGCATCTACGGTATTGTTGTAATTTAATAATGGTTCGCCCATTCCCATAAAAACAATATTTGTTATTACCTGTTTGCCCACTTGTTTTGCGGTAAGAAAATATTGATCAACAATTTCTCCAACAGATAAGTTCCTTTTAAAACCCATTAAACCGGTTGCACAAAATTTGCAATCCAGCGGACAACCTACTTGAGTGGAGATACAAAGAGTCATTCTTTTCCCTTCGGGAATTAAAACGGTTTCTATGGCGCTGTTATCTTTTGTTATGTACAGAAGTTTTTTTGTGCCGGTTACCGGAGAAGTTTGAACGGTATGTAATTGTAAGGTCTCTATTGTAAATTCAGTATCCAATTTAGTGCGGAGTTTTTTGGGAATATTTTCCATCTTTGCAAAATCGGTTACAAGATTGTTATAAATCCAATTGAATACCTGAGCCGCTCTGAATCTTTTTTCACCTATAGAAACAAAATATTCTTCAAGTTTGGCTAAAGTTAGTTCTTTTATTTCTCTTCTTTTTTCCAAATTCATAGCTGCAAATATAATATAGATGTTATTGAGTTACAAAGCGGGAAATAAATCTTGTAATAATTACTAAGTAGAAACATTGATATTAAAATTTGTAATAATTACTTTGAATTTGAGTATAAAAATTATAGGGGAAATTATGAAATTCACATTAACCGATGAACAAAAAATGATTCAGGAAATGGCAAGGGATTTTGCTCTATCCGAAATTGCTCCTTCGGCAATGGAACGGGATAAAAATGCGGAATTTCCAACGGAGATTATTAAAAAATTAGGTGAGCTGGGCTTGATGGGTATGATGGTAGATCCAAAATACGATGGTGCCGGAATGGATACGGTAAGTTATTGTTTGGCAATGATGGAAATATCCAAAGTTGATGCCTCGGTTGGAGTGATTATGTCCGTTAACAATTCATTGGTCAATTTCGGAATTGAGAAATGGGGCTCCGAATTTATTAAGGAAAAATATTTAAGACCTTTGGCCCGCGGAGAAAAACTAGGGGCTTTTGCTCTTTCGGAACCTGAAGCGGGAAGCGATGCAACACACCAACAAACAACGGCGGTTAAAGAGGGGACCTTTTGGGTGCTTAACGGAATAAAAAACTGGATTACAAACGGCAGTACTGCCGATTATTATATTGTAATGGCTCAGACAGATAAAGAGAAAAGGCATCACGGTATTACGGCATTTCTTGTTGAGAAAGGTTTTCCCGGATTTGAACACGGAACTCACGAAGATAAGCTTGGCATTCGAAGTTCCGATACGTGCTCATTAATTTTTACTGATTGCAAAGTACCCGAAGAGAATGTTCTGTGGGAAGTTGGTAAAGGATTTAACTTTGCCATGAATACTTTGAACGGTGGGCGTTACGGAATAGCTTCACAAGCTGTGGGTATCGCGCAAGCATCTTTGGAAGCTTCCTTAAAATATTCAAAGGAAAGAAAAGCCTTCGGTACCGAAATTGCCAATCATCAAGCAATTCAATTTAAACTTGCCGATATGGCAACAAGAACGGAAGCCGCAAAATTATTGACTTTACAAGCGGCAGGTTTACGGGACGAAGGAAAGCCGTATATCAAAGAAGCATCAATGGCAAAACTTTTTGCTTCCGAAACAGCTACGCAAAATGCCCTTGATGCCATTCAAATACACGGTGGTTACGGCTATGTAAGAGAATACAAAGTGGAACGTTTTTTACGTGATGCTAAAATTACTGAAATTTATGAGGGAACTTCAGAAATTCAAAGAATAATTATCGGTCGCCAAATTTTAAAGGATTAGTAAATGAGAAAAATTATTGAAATAAAAGCTCTTCCCGAAAAAAAGTTTTTTGTGAAATATTCAAACGGAATGGAAGGAGTGGTTTCTTTACAAAAACTTGCCAAGCGGGATAAGTACGCGGAATTACGTAACATTGATATAATTGAAGATTTTTATCTCGACGAAAAATCGGGTGATATTATTGTACACGGAAATATTGTTCTATGCAAAAATGCAATATACGGTATGCTCGATTTGAAAAAACAAATGGCAAAATTAGGACTATCGATGGAATAATATTTACGTGCGAAAGTTGAAAATATTATGATAATAAAGCAGAATAAACTTTTGGTTTATATATTTTTACTTTTCTCATTTTCCCTCTACGCCCAACAAGCGGATTGGAAAAGATGGAAGAGAATTGAACCGGATTACCGAAATTGTAAAATCGTTGTAAATAAAGGGGATTTTCAATCGGATGATCTTTTTTCTCTTCTTAAAAAAGGGTATTCTTTTTTTATTTCCGATGTTGACGGTGATAACTGTCCGTTCTATCCTACTTGTTCGGCTTTTTTTGTTCAAGCTGTTAATCGTACAAATTTTGTACAGGGAATATTGATGTTTGCCGATAGATTTACTCGGGATTCAAATCCGTTTAAATCTTATACACATTATCCTCGTTACATTAACGGTAAATTATATGACCCTGTTGATAATTATTTGTTGAATGCAAATGCGGTTAAATATTATTCGAGAGAAAAGCCGGTAAAAAAATGAAAAATGTTTTATTGATAATATTTGTTTTCTTACTGTTGTGGAATAAAATTATCTTTCCTCAAAATTTGTTTACTGTTAAAAATCGTACGACATTCGGTAATTATCTTTTCTGCAAAAAAGATTATTTACGTGCCATTGATGAATTTAGCTTTGTACTTGAGAAGAAGTGGAGTGATACCTTGCAATTCAAAATCGGGGCTGCATATTACGCGATGGAGCAATACTCCAATGCCATTATTGAATTTTCAAAAATAAATAAATCATCTTCTCTTTATCTGCAAGGGAATAGAGAAAGTTTACGTTCCCTTTATCATCTTGAAAATTATTCGCTATTGCGGCAAAAGGCAGACAGTTTATTCAGGCATGAGAAACTACCGGAATTTTTGCGGATAAAAAACGTTACGTTTTTGCTTGATGATTCCGGACTTCCGTCAAAACAAAATTTCCTTTCACCTTTCGGGAAAAAAGATAAACAACAACTTTCGCTTTATTACAATTGGAAGAAAATTCCTCCGTATAAATCCCCCATTACCGCTGCAATAATCTCTGCCGTTATTCCCGGAAGCGGTAAAATATATGCAGGGGAAGTGGGTGACGGGATTACCGCTTTTTTATTAACAGGGCTTTTTACTTATTTGGCTGTTGATAAATTTCAGAATAATTATAATACGAGTGCATGGATTTATACGGGATTGGCAGCTTTCTTTTATGCGGGAAATATTTACGGTTCTGCTGCTGCCGTTCAAAATTATAATGCCGGAATAAGATTTAATTTTGATAAAGAAGTTAAAGTTTTTATTAATAAAAGAAATCATTTTATGAATAAGGCAAAATTTTTGTGTAAATAAATGAAAAAATATTTTTACATATTATTCTTTCTCTTTTTTTTGAAAACAACTTTTTCTCAATCGTTGCTCTCCCAAAAGGATTATGCCGATTCGCTTTTTGTTGCGGAAAACTACTATGATGCCGTTACAGAATATAAACGGCTCCTTTTTTTTTCTCAAACAAACGAATACAATTATTCGGCATTTTACAATATTGCTTTAAGTTATAAAGCCGGAGGGTTGTATAACGAAGCAATTCGGTATTTTCGCAAGGCGGAACAAAACGCAAGCGTACAAAAGGATTCCATAAATTGCAATTTACAAATTATCCGTTGCAACATTTTAAGGCGTACAATCCCGGAGGCATTTATTCTGCTTGATAAATTGCAAAAAACTTATAACGTGGATTCAAATATTCTTTACTATTGGCGAGGGTGGGCTTATATGTTTGATAATAAATGGGATTCTGCCTCTAATGAGTTTATGAAAATTAACAAGAAACACGAACTTAAAATACTTGCGGATAGTATTTATGCCGAACAATATTCGGTTGCTTTTGCTAAAGTTGTTTCTTTTATCATTCCCGGAGCCGGACAGTTTTACACCGGAAATTATTTTTCCGGATTTCTTTCGTTGGGTTGGAACGTGTTGTGGGGGTATATGACCATCCATGCTTTTTTGACGGATAGAGCTTTGGAGGGAATTTTGATGGGAGGATTACTTTGGGCAAGGTTTTACAGAGGAAATTTCCAAAATGCCGAAAAATTTGCAATACAAAAAAATGTAGAAATTGCCGATAAAGGCTATGAATATTTGGCAAAAACATACAAAGGAGAAAAACCGTAAAATATTTATAAATTATTTCTTTATCTTTATTAAATAATTGAAACAAAATTAGAATTATTGTTTTATACGGTTAGTAAAATTTGAAAATTTAATAAACAGGAGTAATAATGACAAAAGGTACAAAAATAGGTTTGGGAATTGTTGGAGGAATAATTCTTCTTATTCTTATTACGGTCTCTTGGTTTGTTGGTCATTACAATACTTTGGTAACAATGGAAGAAAATGTTACACAAGCATGGAGCCAAGTGGAAAATCAATATCAAAGACGTGCAGATTTAATCCCAAATTTGGTTAATACCGTTAAAGGATATGCAGAACACGAAAAAGAAACATTTCTTGCCGTAACCGAAGCAAGAGCAAAAGTAAGTCAGATGAATGTCGGTCCCGAAATCCTTAATGATCCTCAAGCATTTCAAAAATTCCAAGCTGCTCAGGACGGTTTGAGTTCAGCACTTTCACGTTTATTGGTAACCGTTGAAAAATACCCTGATTTAAAAGCAAATGAAAACTTTTTACAACTACAAGCACAGTTGGAAGGAACTGAAAACAGAATCTCCGTTGAACGACGTAAGTTTAACAAAGCCGTACAAGAATACAATACAACCATAAGAAAATTCCCGACAAATATTATTGCCGGAATGACCGGATTTACACAAAAAGCCTATTTTAAAGCAACAGCGGGTTCGGAAATTGCCCCGAAAGTTAAATTCTAATTAAAATGTTTAAAATTAAGAAGATAAATATTACTATAATTAATATCGGTTTTATTAAAACTATGATATTACTTTTGCTTTGGTTGTTTGTCGGCAATATATTTGCAGAACCCGAAATACCTAAATTAAACCGGTATGCAAACGATTTTACAAATACTATTCCCCCTTCCAAATTGGAACAAATTAATAAAGAATTGCAGAAGTTTGATGAAATTACTTCAACTCAAGTAGTTCTGCTTATCATTCCTACTTTGGACGGTTACCCCTTGGAAATGTATGCCAACGAGGTTGCTGAAAAAAATAAGATAGGTACAAAGGAAAACGATAATGGAGTTCTCTTTTTGATTGTAAAGAATGATAGAAAAATGAGAATTGAGGTGGGATACGGCTTGGAAGGTGTTCTGCCCGATGCCTTGGCAAGCTCTATTATTAGAAATGAGGTTGCTCCGTATTTTAAACGTGGTGATTATTATTCAGGTGTTATTGCCGGTTTATCTTCAATAATTGCGGCTACAAAAGGGGAATATGTAAATACACGTCGTAATACACGCGATGACGAAGACGGGGGATTTCCTTGGGGATTTCTTTTTTTTATAATTATTTTTCTCTTTTTTGGCAGAGGAGGGCGTGGAGGATTAGGAACGTTGTTCCTTTTTAGTGCTTTAGGTGGAGGTCGAAGTTCAGGTTTTGGTGGCAGCAGTTTTGGCGGAGGATTCGGCGGCGGCGGATTTTCTGGCGGTGGCGGAGGTTTTGGCGGCGGTGGTGCAAGCGGTGGCTGGTAATGCCAATATTGATGAAGAAATTATCTGTTTAATCCTCGAATTTTTTTTTGAAAACCTTTAGCTCGATTCAAAAACGAAAACAAAGATTTCTACCAAAAAATGATGCAAATATCAGTAAGATTTTATCATGTAATATCCACAAACAATTAGGCTGCAAAAAAAATCAATTAAGTAAGGGAGTGAAAAAATCAAGTAAATATCCGAAGTTTATAAGAAAATTAACTTATTGAAATTTAGACAAGATATAAATTTTGATATTGAAAAAATATCTCTTTTTTATTCTAAAAAAAATTATAATTTTGAAGTAACAAATTTACCGTTTATTGAAATAATTGATTAACAAAACTTAGGAGAAAATTATGGCAATAATGATCACTGATGATTGCATCAGTTGTGGAGCTTGCGAACCCGAATGCCCAAACACTGCTATTTACGAAGCAGGTGCAGAATGGGAAAATGATGGCGTAACCAGTACTGATGGCGACTTCTTTTCAGAAGACCATTTTTATATTGTTCCCGATAAATGTACGGAATGCCAAGGTTTCCACGATGAGCCGCAATGTGTTTCTGTTTGTCCTGTTGACGCATGTGTGCCTGATCCTGCTCATCCGATGGCATAAATCTTAACGTCGAATATTTAAGCCCAATCTTTTGATTGGGTTTTTTTATTTTAAACAACTATTTTTATGCTATATATCACAAAAAAAATTTTGAGGTTGTAAAATGGCTTTCCCGAAAACTTTTTACAGATGGAGACCGCATCCTTGGCACGGATTGGAGGTTGGTGAAAATCCTCCGGAATATGTAAATGCTTATATTGAAATTACCCCTTTCGATTTGGTAAAATATGAAGTGGATAAATATACGGGATATATGCACGTTGATCGTCCGCAAAGAAGTTCTTCTCACCCTCCTGCATTATATGGATTTATTCCTCGTACTTATTGTGGTGAACATACCAGTAATCTTAATCCCAGTGTGGATAAGGGGGATAGCGACCCCTTGGATATTTGTGTAATTAGCGAACGCCCTATTTCACGAGGTGAAATAATTTTACGCGCAAAGGTTGTTGGAGTTTTACAGGGGATTGATCACGGAGAAGCTGACGATAAAATTATTGCCGTATTAAAAAACGATAATATTTACGGGAATATTTCTGATATTAGCGAACTTCCGAATGTAATTGTTGAAAGATTGAGGCATTACTTCTTAACATATAAATTAATTCCAGGTGAAGAGAGTAAATTTACCATTGAAAATGTATTGGGACGTGAGGCCGCATTTAAAGTAATCGAGGCTGCCATTCGTGATTATGATGAGGTTTACGGAGATATTTAAAATTATCTTATCTCCTTCCCCCCCAGTTCATTAATTATTGCTTTGATTAATGGAATTTCATCTTTACTTAGATTCGAATCTATGTTGGAAACGGAGTCATGGGTTTCCGTTTTCGCTTCGGTTTTTTCTTCCGAAAATGTTTGCTCGGAACGTTTTTTATGCATTTGTCGGGATGAATTTATTTTTTCATTTTTTTTTTCAACATACTCGGGGAAATTACCCTCTTGTATATTTTTAACCAACTCTGTTATTGTTGTTGTTGATTCCATTCCGATTAAATGACTCAGAGCAATTTCCATTAATAGTTTTTGATTTTGTGAAATCTTTAATTCCCGTTCCGTTTTATTCAGATAAGTGATAATTCTTAATAAATCCGGTTCTTTAAATGTATCTATATATTCCAAGTACATTTTTTTTATTTGCTTGGTTGCTTCAACAAAAGAAGTATCTTGTTTGAGAATTACCGTAAGAATGTTTCTGAAATGTTCCGTGAGTCCCATTATAAAATCTATATAATTCCATCCGTTATCGTAAATTAATTTTGATATCTCAAATGCTTCAAGAAAATCTTTATTTAATACGGCGTCCGAAATATTGAAATAGACTTCATCGTCAATAAGATTAAGCATTTTGGCAACAACGGTAGAATCGATTTCTTTTCCTCCGAAAGAAATTACCTGATCAAATAAAGATTGTGCGTCGCGCAAAGCTCCGTCGGCTTTTTTTGCAATAAATGTAAGAGCTTGGTCATCAATTTTTACTCCGTCGCTTTCAGCTATTTTTACCAATTGATTTTTAATTGCATCTAATTCAATTCTCCGAAAATCGAAGCGCTGGCAACGGGAAATTATTGTAAGTGGTACTTTGTGTACGTCTGTAGTGGCAAAAATAAAAATTGCATGTTCAGGAGGTTCCTCAAGGGTTTTTAATAGAGCGTTAAAAGATTCGGTTGTAAGCATGTGGACTTCGTCTATAATGAATATTTTATAGCTTCCGGTAGTCGGGGCATATTTAACATTTTCGCGTAATGTTCGTATCTCTTCAATTCTGCGGTTAGATGCTCCGTCAATTTCAATAATATCAATTGATTGCGATTCATTAAATGCTTTGCAACTTTCACATTTGTTGCACGGCTCGCCGTTAATATTGTTTTGACAATTTAGTGCTTTTGCAAGAATTCGTGCTGTGGTTGTTTTTCCTACGCCCCGTGGCCCCGCAAATAAATATGCGTGGGCAATGCGGTTATTGACAATGGCATTTTTTATGGTTTTGGAAATATGTTCCTGTCCTACAATTTCTTCAAAAGTTTTTGGTCGCCATTTACGGGCACTTACTACATAATCCATTTATTTGCTCAACTTAAATTTTCTTTATTTTAAAATATAACTATTCAAATCTATTTTCTTTACTAAAATATCTCTTAATTTTTCAAGAAAGGTTTTATCCGTATCGGTAAAAGCGGAGTAGTTGTAACTGTCAACATCCAAAACTCCCCAAAGATTTCCGTTAATCATTATCGGCACAACAATTTCGGATTTTGAGTTCGGGTCGCATATAATATGTTCGGAAAATTTATTAACATCTTCAACATAAATTGTTTTTTGCCTTTCGGCTGAAATTCCGCAAACCCCCGTCCCTACGGTAATTTCCGAACAAGCGGGGTTTCCTTGAAAAGGTCCCAAATACAAAATTCCGTTTTCATTAATGTAAAACCCTATCCAACTTATTTTTTTGAAAGCAATTTTTATTGCCGCAATAAAAATTGCCAAATTACTTATTACTTTATCGGAGGGCAACAACAAAGCGGATATTGTTTTTATCAAATCTTCGTAAATTCTTATTTCGGATGTTACTATTTCCATTGGTTATTTTTTTGTTGTTTTTGAAGTAGTATTAATTTTTCCGAATACATACGGGAATGCTTCCTTAATTGAAGTAACGGGAACGATTTTCATTTCTTCCTTTACCTCGGATTTTATTTCAAGTAAATCTTTTTCATTTCCTTTTGGAATAAGAACGGTTTTTATTCCGCTACGTTTAGCGGCAAGAAGTTTTTCGTTTAATCCTCCTATCGGTAATATTTCGCCGAGCAAAGTAATTTCTCCGGTCATGGCAATGTTTGGTTTCGGAGCTTTTTTCTTGAATGCGGAGTAAAGTGCCATAGTTATAGTTATCCCTGCTGAAGGTCCGTCTTTCGGAATTGCTCCTTCGGGGAGATGAATGTGGATTTCTTTTCCTTTGTGAAAATTTGCGGGCAATCCGAATTCTTTTGCATGGGAACGCAAATAACTCAAAGCTGCCTGTGCCGATTCTTTCATTACGTTTCCTATTTGTCCGGTAAGGGTAAATTTTTCCGTTCCGCTCATTATTGTAGCATCAACTCTGAGCAATTCTCCGCCGACACTTGTCCAAGCCAAACCGGTTACACTTCCTATATTTGTAGCTTTTTTATTTTTGTTCCTTAAAAATCTCGGAACACCAAGAAATTTTTCTATTACTTTTTCATCAAGTATATATCGGGTTTGTGTCCTCTTCTTCCTCCTTGATTTAATATCTTTTAAGACAAGGTTTTTTGCAGTTTTTCTAAAAAGTTTTGCAATTTCGCGTTCAAGGTTTCTAACGCCGGCTTCTTTTGTGTAATTGGTAACAATTTTTCTAATCATTTCATCTGAAAGTTGAATATCCAGTTTAGCAAGTCCGTGTTCTTTCAATTGTTTTGGAATAATGTGACGTTTTGCAATTTCAACTTTTTCAAAATCGAGGTATCCGGGCAATTCAATAATTTCCATTCTATCTTGTAACGGCAAAGGGATATTATACCCTACGTTTGCCGTTGTTATAAACATTACTTGCGATAAATCGTAATCAACATCCAGATAGTGATCGTTGAACGAATGATTTTGCTCGGGGTCAAGTACTTCCAACATTGCGGAAGAAGGGTCTCCCCGGAAATCCGTACTCATCTTATCAATTTCATCCAGTAAAATTAGGGGATTAATGGTGCCGGCTTTTTTCATGGATTGAATTATTTTGCCGGGCATAGAACCGATGTATGTTCGCCTGTGTCCGCGTATTTCGGCTTCGTCTCTAATACCTCCAAGACTGATTCTTATAAACTTTCTGTTCAATGCACGTGCAATGGACTTGCCAAGGGAAGTTTTTCCCACTCCCGGAGGGCCCACAAAACAAAGAATTTGTCCTTTCATATGTTTAACCAAATTTAGAACGGCAATATGCTCTAAAATTCTTTCTTTCGGTTTTTCCAAGCCAAAATGGTCTTCGTTTAAAATTGTTGCAACATTATCAACGTCCAAATTGTCTTTGGATTTCTTCTTCCAAGGAACGTCAATCAGCCAATCCAAATAATTTCTTATTACGGTAAACTCAGGGGAACTGGGTGGAATTTTACTCAATTTATTGAATTCTTCTTCCGCTTTTTCTTTAACGGACTTTGGCATTTTGGCTTTTTCTATTTTTGTTTTTAATTTCAACAACTCGGGCGAGCCAGAATCATCATCGCCAAGTTCCTCTTGAAGAATTCTGATTTGTTCTTGTATTATAAATCGTCGTTGCGATTTTGAGATATTTTCCTGCACTTTCGATTCAATCTCTTTTTCAATTTTTAATATATCAACCTCTGAAAGCAGAATTTTGATAATTTCGTACATCTGGTCTCTTAACGAAAACTTCTGCAAAATTTTCTGTTTTACTTCAATAGATTGATTGATATTTGCCGCCACATAAAATAATTTTCTGTCAGGTTCTTCGATGTTTTCATATGCATTAATTGTTTCGTAAGGAATGGTACGATTAATTTTTACATATTCAGAAAAAAGAGTTGTCATTTGACGTATTAAGGCATTAATCTCTTTGTGTTCTTGGTCTTTTGGTATTGTTACTTGCACCTCGGCTTCAAAAAAATCCGGATTGTCTGTAAATTTTATTATTTCTCCTTGAATTATTCCGTCAACTAAAATTTTCATCAAACCGTTTGGAAGTTTTAAAATTTGAATAATTTTTGCAACAGTTCCTTCAAGAAATATATCATTTATAGTCGGGTCCTCAATCGTGCTTTTTTTCTGAGCCGCAAGGAAAATATATTTTGAATTTTCCAAAGCATAGTTTGCCGCTTTTATGGATTGTTCTCTACCTACGAGGACAGGGAAAATCATATACGGAAAAATAACATTATCTCGCAATGGCAGCACAGGTAAAATTGTCGGAATTTCATGAATAACACTTTCGTTTATTTTATTGTTTGATAATTCGGTCATTTTCTGTTTCCCGTCTCAAATTGAATAAAAAAAGAGTACAAAAATAATAAAAATCCAAAACCATATTTTTAAAAGATAAATTATTACATTTAATCTTTGTGAAGCCGTTGCATCTTAGTAATTTTACAATTAAAAACCTGAGGAACTATGCTGCATAAAATTATTGAAATATCTAAGGAAGCCGGTTCTGTTATAAAAAAAGGATTCGGTGAAAAACTTACGTTGGAATATAAAACCAATGTGACCGATTTTGTTACTAACATTGATAAAGCTTCGGAAAAAATGATAATAGATTTTATTGCCGAAGAATTTCCAAAACATAATATTCTTGCCGAAGAAAGCGGAGGCGATAATAAAGGTTCGGAATATACTTGGGTAATAGACCCTCTGGACGGGACAATGAATTTCGCAAACGGGCTACCGATTTTTGCAGTATCAATAGGTGTTATAAAAGGGGCGGAGTTGGTTGCCGGAGTTGTTTATGATGTTATGAACGATGTAATTTTTGCTGCCGAAAAAGGGAGCGGAGCTTTTCAAAACGATAAAAAAATATCCGTAAAAAATAATTCCGAATTGGAAAAAGCATTTGTGGTTACCGGATTTCCGTACAATATTGTTGATAACCCCGATAGAGCCATGGAACGTTTTAATTCAATGCTTAAACATGCCACCGGTGTAAGAAGATTGGGCTCCGCTGCTCTTGATTTGTGTTATGTGGCTAACGGCATTTTTGACGGTTTTTGGGAGGTTAGTTTAAAGCCGTGGGATATGGCTGCCGGAATGCTGTTGGTTAAAGAAGCCGGCGGAATGCTTTCCGATTTTGATAATAAAGAGGTTACGGTTTTTACCAAACAACTTCTTGCATCTAACGGATATTTACATCGTAGTTTGTTGGATGTGATTAATTTGAAAAAATAACAAGTAATATTTCAACTAAATTTTTCGCTTTTGTATTAATGTAATATGGAAAAACCGAAACATAAGATTTGTTATATATATCAAAATTATATGGAAGGGTAACTGCTTATAAATTAAAGATTTACAATGTTTTTTTTGTTGAAAAAAAAAGAAAAAAATATTATCTTTAATTCTTATGTCAAAAATAATAATTGCAATAGATGGTCCCGCCGGTTCCGGGAAAAGTACAATAGCCAAAATGGTTGCCGAACGGCTTAACTACACTTATTTGGATACCGGAGCAATGTATAGGGCAATTACTTATTTGGCATTAAAAAAAGGTATTGTAGATAACGAAGAAGCTGTAAACAAGCTTGTTAAAGAACTTGATGTAACTCTTAAATTTGAAAACGGCCTAACAAGAGTTTTTGTTAATAACGAAGAAGTTACGGATTATATACGAACACCCGAAGTTAATTCCAAAGTTAGTGAAATAGCCGCAATGCCTTTCGTGCGCAAAGAATTGGTCCGAATGCAGCAAGATATGGGTAAAACCGGTAATGTTGTTGCCGAAGGACGTGATACCACAACTGTTGTTTTTCCCGATGCGGATTTGAAAATATATCTTGTTGCCTCTGCCGATATCCGTGCCGAAAGACGGTTGAAAGAATATAAAGAAAAAGGCGTGAAAATTACTTTTGAGGAAGTAAAAGAGAATCTTTTGAAACGTGATAAAATAGACAGCTCGCGGGCAACAAGTCCTTTACGGAAAGCGGAAAACGCAATAGAGGTTGATACTTCAAATTTATCTGTTGAAGAAGAGTTCGATATTTTAATTGAGAACATAAAAAAAAAAATAAATTTAATTAATAAAAGCCGGTCAAATAACTAATGTTAAACTAAAAAAACAATTCATTCTACTTTCATCCGGCTTTGAAAGGGAGAATGAAAAAAAGTCGTATAGGAGGCTAAATGTCTGAATTGGAAAAAGATGTGCAAGAAGAAGCATCTAAACAGACAACTGAAATTACAAACAAAAGTAAATTCATGAATCCGGAAGAATATTCCGACAGTGAGTTGTTGGAATTGGAAAAACTTTATGAAAATTCATTTAACGATATTGTCGAAGGAGAGATTGTTCAGGGACGTATTGTCGGGATATCCGATGATAATATTGTTCTGGATGTTGGATTTAAATCCGACGGTTCGGTACCGAAAAATGAGTTTGCATCTACCGATGAATTGGAGATTGGCGGCACGGTGGATATTGTTATTGAAAGTGTTGAAGATGAAGAAGGGAATCTGGTATTAAGCAAGAAACGTGCAGACTTTCTTAAAATTTGGAGTAAGATTATGCATGCTTACGAAACCGAAGAAGTTCTTCAAGGTAAAATTCTTAAAAGAATTAAAGGCGGCATGGTTGTTGACCTTCTCGGGTTGGAAGCGTTTTTACCCGGCTCCCAAATTGATATACGTCCGGTTAGAGATTTTGATGCTTTTGTCGGACAAACAATGGACTTTAAAGTTGTTAAAGTAAATGTTCCTACTGAAAATGTTGTTGTTTCTCATAAGGTTCTTATTGAAGAAACAATTGCAGACCAACGTCAAGAAATTCTTGAAGGACTTGAAAAGGGTCAAATTCTTGAAGGGATTGTTAAAGCAATTACGGATTTCGGTGTGTTTGTTGACCTTGGCGGCGTTGACGGGTTGGTGCATATTACCGATCTTAGTTGGGGACGCATTAATCATCCGAGTGAAGTTGTTAAATTGGACGAAAAAATAAAAGTGGTTGTTACCGATTTTGATATCGAGAGGAAAAGAATTTCTCTTAGCTTAAAACAATTGTTGGCTCATCCTTGGGAAACAATTGAAGAGAAATATAATATTGGAGATAAAGTTTCGGGACGTGTTGTTTCTCTTACCGATTACGGTGCATTTATTGAAATCGAAAAAGGTATTGAGGGGTTAATACATATTTCCGAAATGAGTTGGACTCAACATATCAGTCATCCTTCACAATTCGTTTCCATGGGGCAAATTGTTGAAGCTGTTATCCTTTCGTTGGATAAAGATAACAAGAAAATCTCGTTGGGAATGAAACAACTTACTCCGGACCCATGGGATGAGTTAATGAAAAAATATCCTGTAGATTCGCGCCATACCGGTACGGTAAGAAATTTAACCAACTTCGGTGTATTTGTTGAACTTGAGCCCGGTATTGATGGATTGGTTCATATTTCAGATTTGAGTTGGACTAAAAAAATTCGTCATCCCGGAGAAGTTGTAAAGAAAGGCGAAAAACTTGATGTTGTTGTTCTTTCA
>CAZTYP010000125.1:0-13490 GCA_964617555.1 uncultured Melioribacteraceae bacterium
TAATAAATTTTGAAAATTACAAGTAACAGCAAGCATTTTGAAAAGATTGTATTTTAATAATAACCCAAGATTGATGTAATTGGTAGTCCGTTGTGTGTTAATTAAATTTGTATAAGAATACCTGGAATAATTAAGCATTGCTTTTGTGTAAACACCAAAGTTGAATAAGTAACCGTAAGAAAAATCTGCAAGAATCATCGGTTTATAAGGGATTTTATTTCCGTAAATATCAGTGATATTTTGAAACTCAAAATCAGCAAAAAACTCACCATATTTTTTTATATTAATCAACGCATTTATAAATCCGCCCATTTCATCAACATTTTCCGCAACACCGATATTAAAACGGTTGTCATTGTTAAAATCTTCAAAATAATGGTAATTAACATATTTTGCCGAGTGGAACCCTGCATTTATTTCAAAAACATCTTTAAAATCGTATTTTACAGCAACCTTTATATCGGAATATTTTTTTTGAAAAATACGAGCAATATCTTTTTCAAAATATCTATTCTCTTTAATAAAAGAATGCAAAGTAATTAAATCGGCATTACCGCTATAAGAAAGGAACAATGCGGCACCTTCTTCGACAAAAACAGCAAAATTAATAACAGGCGCAACAAATGTTTCGTCGGAAAATTGTACAACCTTGGCTCCTATTTTCATTTCAAAAACATTAGAACTGTTCAAATCCAAATATGCCATACCGCCGTATAAATCTGCTCTGCTGTAACCGGTAATATCATTCACCTTTTGAACTTTGTAATTCCCTTTTGCCCCAAAGCCGACAGCTCCAAATTTATATACCGCATCAGCTGAAAAATCAAGTAAATCTTCGTCCGTAAACTCCTCTTTCATTTTAAGTTTTTCGGAATTAACTTCAAGACCATATTGCAATTTTTTATCAAATTTATTGTTTAAATAAACTTTCCAATTATACATTTCGTTTTTCCGAAGTTTGGAAGGTGTTCCGGAACCGTAAAAATTATACTGATCTCTTTTAGCCGCTCCGGCAGCACCAATAGCAACACCCGGGAAATATTTTGCCACATTATCCACAAAATAATCAAAATGCACTTTGGCTCCGCTTGTATTATATCCCGCATAAGGAACATACTCTTTAATATTGCTACCGTAAACATGAGAATTGAAAAGATAATTTTTTTTATTAAAACCGAAATAGAAGTCACCCACAGGGACTGTTTGTGTACCAACTCCCAATTTCAATAATCCGTTATATCCCTTAACATGCTCAAAAACCGTCATCTCTTTTTTATCGGGAAGATTATTATTCATCAACGAAAAATCTTCGGTATCATATTTAGGGACCAAAAATTTATCGTCAACAATCGGTATAAATTCTGTTTTTTTCTTTTTCATAATAGGCACGGATACGGCACGAATTCCCGTAATTACAAATGCGGGGAGTTCAATACTTTGATTGCCTGCATCGTTTTGTGCAAAAAGAGATGATACAAAAACCGCCGATACCACAAAGGATTTAGCGATGTAACGGAAAATATTTTCTGGTATTATCAATTTACTCATTTTATTTAATATTTATTCCCAATTTAAAACAGAACTCTATTATTTCCCTCTAAGTTTTTGCCGTGCTTCTTTTCCGTATTTATCTCTTGAATGTTTCTTTAATACGGCACGAAACATTTTTTTACCGTTTGAATAATCTTTTAATTTATAATAACTTTCGCCAAGTTTAAGTAACGACTTTGTATACCACTCGTCATACATACCAAAAACGGTTCTTACACGCACAAAAGCAGAAATTGCGGAATCATATTTTTTTTGTTTAAACCTTGCAACTCCAATATAATATTGAGCTTTAGCCCCAATATTATCGGTTCTGTTCTCAGCAACTTCCGTAAATAACTGCTCGGCATTTGCATATCTTTTACTATTAAGTTCCAGAATACCCAACTCGATTTTCGCCTTGTCGGAAAAAAGGGTTTTATCGTAATATTGTGTAATTTCGTTAAAAGTTTTATATGCATTCTCTTTATCGTCAACATTTAGGTATGCAATGCCAAGTAAAAACATCACTTCTTCGGCATTGGGAGAGGAAGAAATTTTCGGAAGAACATTTTTATACAGTTCAATTTCTTTCTGATATTCTTTTGATGCAGCATAAATTTTTCCCAATTCAATAGTAGATTGAATTCCGTACTGGGAAGTGATGTGTTTAGAAATTACCTCGTTAAAATACTCTGCCGCTTCTTTGGGGTTGTTTAACAGCAATGCACTCTTACCCATCCAATAAAGAGCCTCGGGCACAAGTTCGCTATTAGGATAAAAATTAATCATCTCCGAATATCCGCTCATCGCTTTTTTATAGTTACCGTAACTAAAATATATTTCTCCTTTTTTCATTAAAATTCTATCGCTGTTTTTCAGATAAGGATATTTTACGATGTAACTATTAATAAGAGATACGGCATCATCCGGTCTGTCGAGGGCAAGATAACAATACTCTATTCCGTTCATTGCATCATAAACAAATTGCGATTTTGGATAATCATCAATTATTTTAAGGTAATAGACAATTGCCGAATCATACTTTTCGAGATTATAATATGAATCACCGATGGAATAAAAAGCAATGGGCACTATTGACGATTTGGGATAATCTTTGACCAATTTTTTATAATTTAAAATTGCTCTGTTAAATTCATTTTGTTGAAAATAAATCCAGCCGATTAAATAGCGGGAATCATCAGTATATTTTGAATTTGGGAATTTACGTAATAACAATTCAAATTTTTTAATTGCCATATCACTTTTGCCGGATTTAAATAATGCTTGCCCGTACTGGAACAAGGCAAAATCATTATTATATCCTTTGGAATATTTCCCGAAATATTTTCGATATTCTGCTTCGGCAAGTTCAAAATTTTTCATTCCGAAGTAACTATCGGCAAGACGTAATTGCACATCGGCTTCATAGCCTCTTTTACCGTATTTGGTAAGATATTCTTTAAAATAATATGCAGCATTACCATAATCTTTAAGATTAAAGTAAGAGTATGCCATACCGTATAATGCGGCTTGCCCGATGTAATCGTTCCCTTTATCTACACGATAGTAGTGTTGCTGTGCTTTACGGTAATTACCGATTTTAAAATATGCTTCGGCAAGATAGAAGTTTGTTTTACGAGGTTCAAAACTTTTTACACGCACGGCAATATCAGTAAGGTTCATAATTGCGTCTTCATATTTCCCTTGATAATACTGGGAAACTCCTATACCAAGAATTGCTCGATTAGTGGCATCGTTTGATATATACGGTATATTTAATGTCTTGGCAAAATATCCTTCTGCTGCAGTAAAATTCTTATACTCCAAATTGATTTCACCAAGTAAAATCAATGCTCTACTGCTATAGCTTTTATTTTTTGAATATGCGGCAACGTTTAAATTTTCCGATGCTTTTTTCAATTCACCTCTGCTATACTGAATAATACCGAGCGATAATTTTACCGCATCGGTATATTGTGATGTGTTATATTTGGATAAGAATTCGGAATAGATTTTTTCGGCTCTGCCGGTTTCTCCCAAATAACGTTTGCTTTCGCCGCACCAATAAAGGGTTTTCTCCGATAAAGAATCTTTAATATTTTCATCGTACAAAGCTCTGAATTGTTTATATGCTTCATCATAATTACCTTGTTGAAAATTAACCCAAGCGATTCCGAATTTTAACTCGCGTTCAATATTTCCGGAAGATTTTTTTTTCAAAACAGTTCTGTACGTTTCTTCGGCTTTATTGTACTCTCCTAATCTGAAATATGAATTAGCCAATAAATACCCTGCTTCTATTTGCTTTATATCCGGCAATTGTTTTATAAGATGATCGGTTAATTCAAGTACGGCTCTATCATATTCTTTCAATTTAAAATAACATGCGCCTATTCTTAATTGAGCATCGGGTAAAAGTTTGCTGTCCAAATGATAAGCCAATAATTCATCGTAATAAGCAACCGCTTCGTCGTATTTACCTTGTTGCTCATATAAAAACGCCAATGAATACATTGTATAATCCACTTCACTTTTATAACGGTTAAGTGAAATCGCTTCCAACAAATATTCTTCGGCATCACGATATTTATTTTCTTTAATGTAAGATTGACCTATCCAATAATATGCTTCTCCTTTTTTTTTGTCCTTTGGATATTCGTTAATGAGAATTAAAAGTTTTTCACGAACCTTGGTATAGTTTCCGGTAAGATAATATAGCTTTCCCAATTTGAATAATGCTTCAACTTTGAAATTGGAAAAGCCGTATTTGCGAATAAAATATTCAAATTCCGTTATTGCACCGTTATAAAGTTCCATTGCACGTAAACAATCAGCCGCATAATATTTTGAAGCAACAACAAGGTTTTCATCAATGTCGTAACGGAAAGTAATATTTAAGAATCTTTCCCGTGCTTCAATAAAATGATTTGCATTATACAATTGAAGAGCTTCCGAATAATCCGAGTCGGTTTGAGCCGAAATTGTTATTGAAAACAAGACGGTAATAAACAATATAAACCGTTTAATATTAATTAAATTTATTCCGAATGATGTTAAATCCAAATTATCTGAAATATTATTTTTTACCATATTAAAAGAATTACTATTTTTTAATTTAATAAAATAGCTGAAATCGAATCTACTTACAATAGACTTTATTAAAACTAAAGAATTTATTTACAACATTCATCAACAAGATAAACAATTGAACGATATTCAATACCGCTATGATACGAAAGTCCTATCTCGCAAGTTTTACTGTTGGAATATCCTTCGTGGCAAGATTCAGTTAATTGCGGTTTTAAGTCTTTCAAAGCGGATTCATTAAGTTCGGGGAAGTTAAAACCTCTATCGCCCGCAAACCCGCAACAGGTAACGTTTTCCGGAATTATTACATCTGTTGCACATGCCTCGGCAACTTTAATAAATTTATCGGTTAAACCCATTTTACGCGAACTGCATGTTACGTGGACGGTAATTGTTTTTTCTTGTTTTGTTAACTCCAGTTCATCAAGCAGATAATCGCTAATAAATTCAACGGGTTCGTAAAGCTTAAGTTGATTACCACCTTTAATTTCAATGCGATTCTTGGTTGTTTGCAAACATGGAGAAGTATCGTATAATATAGGATATTTTCCGTTTTCCGATGCTTTAATTAATTGAGTAATTAATTCATCAGTTTTTTTATTTCCGGTTTTATTATGCCCTTTGCTCAACCACGGCATTCCGCAGCAAAGATTATTCAGATTTTCAGGGTATATAATATCGTAGCCGGCTTTACGCAATAACCTGTGCGTAACGGTAGTAAGCGATTCGTCCGTTTTACTTCCTTTTGGATTACCCATTGTTCTGCTTATGCAACTCGGGAAATATACAACCTTTTTCGGATTTTCTTCCGTTATTATTTCCGGCAATAATTTATCGGCAGCTTTCGGCATCCATTGATTCCACAAGGGAAATTTTCTGCCTAAAATTTTCCGGTTTAACTTTACAAGCGAAGCAACAGTATTGGTACCCAACAATAAGTGAACCGAATGTACAGCATTTAATCCTATTTTCCCGATTGCCGTTACAAATGCAAGTTTATTAGCCAGTAGTTCGGCAAATGAGCTTGCCGCAGGTGTAATTTGCTCCGCTCGCAATTCCTTTATTAATTTACCGGTATCAATTCCGACAGGACAATCCAAAGCACAGAGTCCGTCAGTAGCACATGTTTCTTCACCATAATATTTGAACGATTCTATCAACTCGGTTCTGCGTTGTTCATCTTTTCGGCTTAATGTTAATCCGATTATTTCACGATAACTTGTAATACGCTGACGAGGAGTAAGTGTTAGTTCCTTAGAAGGACAAGTGTTTTCGCAAAATCCACACTCTATACATTTATCAATAATCGGATTTGCGACAGGAGTCGGTTTTAAATTTTTGATAAAAACATTTTTATCATCATTAAGTAAAACACCGGGGTTCAAAATATTAGAAGGATCAAATATTGTTTTGATCTTTTTCATAATTTCATATGCTTCGTTGCCCCATTCATATTCAACAAACGGAGCCATATTTCTGCCGGTACCGTGCTCGGCTTTTAGCGAGCCGTCATATTTTTTTACAACAAGCCGGGTAACGTCATTCATAAATGCTTCGTAACGTTTTACTTCTTTCTTCGATTCGAAATTTACGGCAAAAACAAAATGTATATTCCCGGCAAGTGAATGCCCCCAGATAATAGTATCGTTATACTGGTGCTTTTTGAATAATTCTTTTAAATCAAGTACGGCATCGGCCAATTGCTCAATTGGGAAATTCACATCTTCAATAATTACCGTAGTACCGGATTTTCTTGCGGCACAAACGCTGGGAAATAATCCTTTACGTACATCCCAAAGTATTTTTTGTTTTTTGGGATTACTTGTAAACTTAACGGGAAATTCTTTTGGCAGATGTTCAATCCCCTTTTTAATTTCTTCGATATACTTTTCCAATTCAGTGGAATTGTTTGAGGAAATTTGAATTAATAACGCTGTTGCATTTTCTTGAAGCCCTTTTAATTCTTCCGGCATTCCTTCTTTATTTTCAACCGACTTTAAAGCCATTCTATCCATTATTTCGGCAGCATCAACGGGCATATTTTGGAAGATGGGAATAGCTTCGCATGCGCTTTTAGTATCTTTAAATATAATTAATGCAGTTGCTTTTTCCGAAGAGATATCAAGGGTTCTAAGTTTTACGCTTGTAATAAAACCCAGCGTTCCCTCGGAACCAATCATTAAATGGGCGATAATATCGAAAGGATCGTCGTATTCCGTTAAAGCATTTAAACTGTATCCGGTTGTGTTTTTCATTCGATATTTTTTTTCTATTCTTTCGGCAAGCTGTTCATTTTCTTTAACTTCTTGAGCAAGTTGTTTTATTGCGGATAAAAATTCCGGGTGCTTTAACGAAAATTCATCTTTGCTTTTCTCATCCGTAGTATTAAGAACGGAGCCGTCCGAAAAGACTATTTCCATCCCGATAAGTGTGTTAAAAATGTTATAGATTGTTCCGCTTGTCATTCCGCTGGCATTATTTGCAGCAATTCCGCCAATGGTAGCTTTTTCTATGGAAGCCGGGTCAGGTCCTATTTTTTTATTATACGGTTTAAGATATGCATTGGCAAAACTGCCAAGCACCATGGGATCAAGCGTTATCGAATCCTTATCATCTGCAATTTTATATCCACGCCAAGTTCTATCTGCAACCATCAAAACAGAATTTGAAATAGCTTGGCCGGAAAGACTTGTTCCTGCAGCACGGAATGTAACCGGAACGTTCAATTCATTACATTTTTTTATTACATATTGTGCCTCATCTCGGTTCCTTACTTTTACCACAATTTCAGGAATCAGTCTGTAAAAACTCGCATCTGTGCCAAAAGCCAATTTATTTAGTTCGTCCGTGTAAATTCTTTCGGAAGGAACTATTTTTAATAATTCATCAAGTAGTTTGTTATATATTTCTTTTTTCACTTCTTTCTTTTGCTTAACCATATGTAATAACTAATTTTAATTTACAATTATTTTCCGCAAGCTGCTTCCACTTCGGCAACGGTTTTAGGTATAGGAGATTTTCCCAATACTTTAGCTCCGTTTTCTGTTACAAGAATATCGTCTTCTATTCTAATTCCGCCAAACCCGATATATTCTTCCACTTTATTATAATTAATAAACTCCGTATGTTTTTTTTCATTTTTCCAATTTTTAAAAAGTTGAGGGATAAAATAAATACCAGGTTCTACCGTAATCACAAATCCCGTATGCAAGTGCTTGGCAAGCCGTAAATATGCAAGCCCGAACTGTTCGCTTCGTTCCGTTTTTTCATCATATCCAACAAAGCCCTCACCAAGCCCTTCCATATCATGTACATCTAAGCCCAACATATGTCCTAATCCGTGCGGGAAAAAGAGCGCATGAGCCCCTTCGTTAACAGCATCTTCAATATTACCTTGCATCAAACCTATATCTTTTAACCCGGATGCAATTACCTTTGCAGCTTCAAGATGAATTTGTTTATAACTTACATTCGGCTTAATCAACTCGATTGCTTTTAATTGAGAAGCAAGCACGGTATTGTATATATCCTTTTGTTTATCTGTAAATCTACCGCTTACGGGAAACGTTCTTGTAATATCACTGGCATAATGGAGTAACGATTCCGCGCCGGAATCGAGCAAAGCCAAATCCCCGTTTTGCATTATATTGTTGTGGTTATGATTATGTAAAGTTTCGCCTCTAACGGAAAAAATAATCGGGAAAGAAACGCCGTTGCCTAATCCTAATGCAAGCCCCTCAACAGCACCGTAAATTTCCCGCTCCAAAACTCCCTCTCCTGATGCACGCATCGCAAGCGTATTCATCAAATAACTAATATCAAGTGCTTTTTCAATTTCGGCAACTTCTTCGTCGGATTTAATTGAACGTTGACGTACAACCGCACGAATTAGAGTTTGCGAAGAAAAACCATTAACCTCGTGCGGCTTAACTCCCAACCAACTTTCAAATTTTATTTTTATTTCCGCTTGATATTGGGGCAAGAAATGAATTTTTCTGTTATTATTCATTTTTAAAAATTCACCTAATTCGGCAAAAGATTTTGTCTCTTTTACACCAACCTCTTCGGCTTTTTCGGCAATCGATTTTTCTTCTCCCATCCAAACAATATCATCAATATCTCTATTATTACCAAAAATTATCTCTCGGTTATTATCAACATCAATTACAGCGGCAAGATTTTGAGCATCAATGCCGAAATAATAAAGGAACGAACTCTCTTGCCTGAATCTGAAAGTATTGGCGGGATAGTTCATTGGGGTATCTACGGCACCCGGGAAAAATAAAATACCGCTCCCCATTATTTTTTTTAGTTCGTTTCTCCGATTTACATAAGTAGCCGACGAAAACATTTTCTTCTCCATAAATTTAATTTTTTAATATATGAAATATAGGGGATTTATAAATTATTATTTTGGTTATTATAATATGTACAAAAAATATATTGATTAATATTATATTTAAAATGAAATAATTACTCATTTTCACACAAATAATGTTTAATTATTCACATATAATTTTTAACTTAGCAAAGTTATTATAACAATACTAATAATTGAGGAATTTATGCTCAACTACGTATGGCTAGGATTATTAATTCTTGGTATAGGAACCGCATTAACTACAGACATTATTGATCAATCCAATAATAGGTTTAAAAACGGAGAACCCCTCCCGATTGAAATTATTTTTCAAGATTCGGTATCTGTTAGCAAAGGCGGAACTTTTAACGGAAAAATAAAAGTTTCGGCTAAAGATTATAATGAGTTTTACGGCACCTTTCGTAACAGCGATGTTATTGTTAATGCTAAAATTTCAGTTAACAAAAAGAATAATCAAATTGCCGTATATTTTAAGGTTGACGATAAAACACCGGAAATGTGGAAATACATGGCTAAAGTTGTGGGCAAAAAAGATGATTTATTAGGTAACTTTAAACTCCTGAAAATTAAAGACGGAAAAAGAATTGAAGGTAATTTGATTTTGGAAGAGATTGCTTTTACAAAGATGAAAGATGTTACCAATGCCGCTTTAGATTACGCCGGCACTGCCGTAAATATTGCCCTGGGCTTAATAGGAATTATGGCGATGTGGCTGGGTGTAATGAAAGTTGCCGAAGAAGCAGGATTAATTAAAATTATTGCAAATGCGGTTAAGCCAATTACAAAATTCCTTTTCCCCGATGTTCCCCCCGACCACCCGGCAATGGGCTCTATAATAATGAATATGGCTGCAAACATGTTGGGACTCGGAAATGCCGCAACACCTTTCGGATTAAAAGCAATGGAAGAACTTCAAACATTAAACGATAAAAAAGATACTGCAACAAATGCAATGGTTACCTTTCTTGCGGTTAATACTGCCGGGTTAACATTAATTCCAGTTACAGCCATTGCGGTACGTGCGGCAGCCGGTAGCAGTAACCCCGCCGTAATTATCGGCACTTCAATTTTCGGGGCACTTTGTGCTACCACAGTCGGAATAACAGCCGCAAAAGTGTTAGAAAAATTTCCAATCCCGAAAGGTGAATTTGGTAATTGGATAAAATCTTACAAAAAAGGTCTTTTGATTTTCGCTTCCGTAATTCTGATTATTGCATTAATGTTTTCAACCGGAGCTTTTTCATTTGTTTTTTCGAAACTCACATTTTTAAATCCGGAATTTTTCAAAGGGATTATAAATATTATCTCAATTCTTGCAATACCCGGCCTCATCTTTCTATTTATCGGATACGGAGCAATAAAAAAAGTAAAGGTTTACGAAACATTTGTTGAAGGAGCAAAAGAAGGTTTTGACGTAGCTGTTAGGATTATTCCTTACCTTGTGGCAATGCTTGTTGCAATTGGAATTTTCAGAGCAGGTGGCGGAATGAAAATTCTTGTAGCAATACTTGAACCTATAACCAATTTTATTGGAATGCCCGCAGAAGCACTGCCGATGGCAATTATGCGCCCTCTTTCCGGAAGCGGTTCTTTGGGAATTATGGCGGAAATTATTGCCACTCACGGCCCCGATTCTTTTATCGGTATTCTTGTTTCAACTTTCTTTGGAAGTACCGAAACAACTTTTTATGTATTGGCTGTTTATTTCGGCTCCGTTAATATAAGAAAAACAAGGCATGCTTTGCCTGCAGGATTACTTGCCGATGTTGCCGGAATTCTTGGAGCCGTATTTATTGTTAAACTGTTGTTCGGTTAATTTTCACTAAAAACATATAATAATTATTCCGAAATACTTAATAACCATTCATGCAACAATAATGCATACATGTGTTTTTTTGAGACACATCGTTTCACATTTTCAGTAACAATCGGAAATATTTTTCTTCCCAAGTAACTTTTACCCATTATTTCCCACAAAAAGGCGAAAATTCGCCATAATTTATTTATTAAATTTGGCATAAATTATGCGGCGTTTTAACAATTATTTCGACTGTGAGATAAATCACAGCGTTTTTTGATATATTAAAGATGTTTTGTATTATTTAAGTTTAAAATAAACAAATTAATTAAAATTTGGAGGTGAAAATTGAATAAAAAGAACAATTACGGACCAACCAGCAGTTTTGGCAAATACATGGCTTACGATTTTATTCCGAAGCATGCGAACAAAGTTAACGGTTTAGTTTATCTAGGAGCATCAATACTTATTATTGTTGTAGGTATTAGAGGACTTGGGTCATTAGCGGGCAAGTTAACCGTGATTCCTAAATTTTTAATAGGACCAGATAGCAAAATTGATCCAACTTGGGTATTAGTTGCATTGCTAATAGAATTTACAATGTTGCTTTTACTTGGTTTTGTAACATTTTTCACTCCTTCCGAGGTATTACCACCTTCTCAGGAAAACAATGTGGGTACCGATGCTGCAAAACTAAAGGAAAGTTTAAGGGAACTTAAAGATGTTGCGGACGAAGAGATGAGAATGGTGGAAAACTACATTGAAAGATTTAACCAACTTTCAAAAAAAGTTGCACAAATTCAATACACAAATCTCTCGGCTATTAATAAAATGAAAGAAACCATTCAGAAGTAAAATTATAGAAGGAATATACTGATGAAAAAGAATATGATTTACTTCGTAATGTATTTGGTTCTGATTGTTGAGCTTCTTATTGTAATTACCGAAAGAGACGAACTTGAAGAAAAAGAAATTTTGATAAGAGATAAAATGCTCAATTCATTGGTGGAATCGTACAAACAACCGTTAGTGCTTTCCATTCCACAAAGATTTTCAGACCATAATTTAAAATCGAAGGACCCGTTGAATGTCGTTCTTACTCCTGCAGGATTAGTTTCTAAAGCGGAAAAAGAGAAGTTGAAATTTTTCATAAATCTTGATAAAAATTCGCGTACAAAACCAAACGGCTGGCCCCAAAACGGAATTTCACTTACAGATTCCACAAACAATTTTAAAATTATTAAAGAGAACGGGAATGCCGTGTTTATTGCAAATTTCAAAAAAGCCGGCAACTATAAATTTAATGCCTATTGCTCGGTTGAACGCCAATTCCCCGAATATCTTCCGGACTATTTGATGGACTCGTTATCCGTAAGAGTAGGTAAATTTAAAATTGCAAAAAGCGATACCGAAAAATTTGAAGTACGTGTTAAAACTTTAGGCGGTGTTAAAAAGAAACGTGCCGAAATTTCTTTCTAATTGAGATTATGATATGAAAAAAATAATTCTAACAATATTAATTTTATTATCCGTGCAAGTTGTTGCACAAAAGAAAATTAAAATAACCGACACATTAAGTGTTGTTACTTTGGAAAAATTCAGTGTCCCTAAAGACAGGCAGATTGTTTTAACCAACATTAAGCAATCTACCATTACAGCTGAATTGCTAGACAATACATTTAAACCGATTTCAAAAATAAAAGATATTTCACAAACCCCTTCACAAAAAGAGATTAAACAAAAAGCCAAAGGCGGACGCGGGGTGATGGTACAATATGTTGTTCATGCAATGATTGAAAATCCGGGTGAATATTATATAAAAATAAATATCAAATATCGCGACGAAAAAGGTAGCGGAGAAGCAACCGCTTATTATAAAGTTACTGTTTCATACCCCATTGTTAACAACGAAATAAGCTTACGAGAAAACTATTTTTATTCCGAACAAGCTACAATGAGTTTTTCAACCGCAGATTTTTCCGACCCTAACGGATACTCGTACCAAATTATTGACTCGGATAATAATGTACTGCAAAAAGGGAACGAACCGATTGTTAACCTGAATGACGTAATGCGTAACATCGCCAATCTTGGAAAAACACTTACCGTTAAAGGCTTTTATCACGGTAAACAATTTTACTATAAATACGACGGACAAGATTATCACAAATCGGAATGGAGTTTTAATCTCAACAAGCCAAATTTGGAGGAATTCGGCGATTGGAAAAAAGCAAACCCTGATGATAAAATTGCTATTAGTGCTTGGAATAAAAATGCAATGCGATTTTTATATACTTATACAGGAAGTACTCCTAACGGATTTGTGGTTGTTTACCCCGAAGTAAAAAATTTCAGATTTGTCGGAGACCCTGCAGAATTGTTTATACAACCCAAATTTTCCCGTGCAGGTAACTTCCTTTATGTTACCTTTAAACTCAATAATGATTTTTTATCTAAAATGGAAGATTGCTCCGAACAAGAGGTAAATATCAAAATTCAATTTATTACACAATTCGGAGAAAAAGTTGAAAAAGAATATGACGGAATTATACTAAAATAATAGGAATTTATTACTTGATTATGAAAAACAAAAAAAACATACTGCTATTAACTTTACTGCTGATAATAAATTTACCTGTAATTTTTTACGGACAGCAGATTGATAACGAGATAAAAAAGATCTCGCTCAAATTA
>CAZTYP010000126.1:0-21925 GCA_964617555.1 uncultured Melioribacteraceae bacterium
GTCTGCTGGAATCGTGATAAGTAAAGGCTTTTACTTTATAGCCAAGTTCACCAAGTGTTGCGGCGGCACCCGCTCCGGCAAGACCTGTACCCACCACAATTACATCATATTTTCTTTTATTAGCCGGATTAACTAATTTCATATTAAATTTATGATTCGTCCATTTTTCGGATAATTTTCCTTCCGGGACTTTTGGATCTAATTTTATCATTTAATTACCTCCCATTGAACGAATGAAAAAATAGATTGGAATTGCAGAAAAACCAACTGCAAAAACAAAGGCATAAAGTTTGCCGATAAATTCTACTACCGGAGTATATTTTTTATGATGCCATCCGAATGTTTGAAATGCCGATTGGAATCCATGCCATAAATGGAATCCTAAAGTAATCATAACAACAACATAAAAAATTGCGATTGGTAATGAACTGAAGGTTTCGGCAATTACATCATAATAATTATGTTCACCACCCATTCCGAAATTGTATTTTACCCATAAAGTTCCAAGATGGATTAAAAGGAAAACAAAGATAATTCCGCCGGTATAAGGCATTGTACGCGATGAAAAGGTTGTAACCTCTTTGTTACCGTCAAAAGCGTACTTTTGCGATTTGGCCTTGCGCTGTTCCAACCAAAGCCGAAAAGCATTAAAAAAATGATAGCCGAATAAAAACACCAAAATAAGTTCCGCAACGCGGACTATCGGCTTAACCGCATCAAGACTGTGAACCAGTGTGTTAAATTCTTCTCCGTTTTCACTTACAAAAAGGAACATATTGTTTATGAAATGCACCGAAAGAAATATTACTAAACTCAAACCGGTAGCAGCCATAACAATTTTTTTTCCGATAGAAGAATTTAAGCTTTTTGAAAGCCAACTCATTAATTTTTCTCCTTTATTAAGTATAAATTATTATAATTTTTTGAAATTGTTCTTAGAGGTGATTTTTGACATTTTATCTTCATTTGTTAATCTTTAAATATTATCAAATAAATTCGGTTCTCTATTTCTTAAACCGGATAATATCCTCAACTTTTATATTTTTTTTGTAACTGCTAAAATTAGTTTAAATCAAAATAAAAACAAAATATTTCGTTTATTAATTAAAGAATTTTTTACGGATTGATATCTCTCAAGAGGGAAAGAACATTTTATGTTTCATTTAAAAGCAAAATTTGAAGATTATAAAGAGAAAATTCCTATATATAACTTTGCAAAATTAAGTTTATAAAGTTTCGGGTTCCGTAAATCAGAAAGGAGATTTTCAATTGAGGATAATATCTTTTAGATTAAGTGTTTTTTCTGTTTTGCTTAACAATATACGAATTGAAAAAACATTATTTATTAATGATTTTCAGAGGGAAATTATTTACGCTTTTTTCTTTAATAAATCGCTTAACCGCAAGTCTCTTATAGCATTATCAACAGCATTTTGAATTGTAATCCAAAGGGTTCTGATTGTGCATTCAGAATTAACGGTGCAAAAAATATCTCCTTTTGTATGAGAGGCACAAAAAGAGTCGTCATATAATTTACCACCTAATTTAGTTATTACATCACCGATAAAAATTTCGCGGGGTGGGCGGGCAAGAATGTATCCGCCAAGGTGTCCGCGTGCGCTTTCAATAAATCCGCCAAGGCGTAAAGCCCGTAAAATTTTTGCCGTTGTGTGCGGGGTAATTCCTTCCCCTCTGCTTATTTCGGGAATTGTAAGAGATTTACCCATTTCGTAAAAACGGGCTATTCTTAATAAACATCTTAACCCATATTCTTCTTGGACACTAAATTTCATTGCCTAACCACATAATTCGTGAATTACAACATTCCGAGTTGTAACTTGGCTTCATCACTCATCATCGATGTATTCCATTGCGGTTCCCAAACCAAATCGACAAAAACTTCATTTACACCGGGTATTTGTTTTATTCGTTGACGGACTTCTCCGGGAAGGCTTTCGGCTACAGGACAAGCCGGGGTTGTGAGTGTCATTTCAATAATTACATTATTGCTATCCGTAACTTCAACTTTGTAAATTAATCCAAGTTCATAAATGTTTACCGGAATTTCCGGATCAAATACGGTTTTTAATATATCTATTACCTGACCGTATATAATTTCTTTTTCTGTCATTTTTATTCCTTTAAACTAACTTAACATTTCCATTATCTTTATAAGCGATTCAATAAAAAGATCAATCTCTTCTTTTGTATTATAAAACGAAAAGGATATCCTCGCAGTACCGTTCGGCAAATTTAATCTGTTCATAAGCGGTTGCGAACAATGATGCCCCGTACGTAATGCGATTCCCTTTGTATTCATTAGAGTTCCTATATCGTAAGGGTGAATCCCTTTTACGGCAAAGGAAATTACAGCCGCTTTATTTTCCGCATTACCTATAATTTCAACTCCGTTTATCTTTTTCATTTTATCGGTTGCATATTCCAATAATTCTGTTTCATATTTTCGAATTTCGTTAAAATCGAACATTTTAAGATATCTAACGGCAACACCAAGCCCTATTGCTCCGGCAATATTAGGCGTACCGGCTTCAAACTTATTCGGGAGATCGGCAAAAGTACTCTTTTCGAATGTAACTTTATCAATCATATCGCCGCCACCTTGATACGGGGGCAGTTTATTAAGTAATTCTTCTTTTCCGTACAATATTCCAATTCCCGTCGGGCCAAATAATTTATGTCCGGAAAAAACAAAAAAATCGCAGTCCATATTTTGAACATCAATTTTTTGATGAGCAACCGCCTGAGCTCCGTCAACAAGAACATGAATATCCTTTTCGTGTGCAATACTGATAATCTTTTTTACCGGGTTTATTGTGCCCAACGCATTTGATGTATGTGTAACGGCAACCAATTTGGTTTTAGCGGAAAAAAGTTTATTGTATTCTTCAATAACTAATTCCCCTTCTTTTGTGATAGGTATAACTTTTAATTTTATCTTTCCGTTACAAATTAACTGCCAAGGAACAATGTTTGCATGATGTTCCATTGCCGTAATAATTATTTCGTCGCCTTCATTAAGCATACCGCCTCGGCACATTCCTTCGGCAAGTAAATTTATTCCGTCGGTTGTTCCTTTCGTAAAAATTATTTCGTTTACTGACTTCGCATTTAGAAATTCCTTAATCTTCAATCGCGAATATTCATATTCGTCCGTTGCATGTTCACTTAAAGTATATACCCCACGATGAATATTGGCATTTTCATTTTTATAGAAATAAGAGAGTCCGTCAACAACAATATTCGGCTTTTGTGTTGTTGCCGCATTATCAAAATAGATTAATTGTTTTCCGTTAATTTTGCGGGAAAGAATCGGAAAATCATTTCGAATATCTTTTATATTTAATTTTTTGCTTGTCATATTTTTATTTCAAATACTCGAAAATCATTTTATTTATATCTTCTCGTAAACCGTCAATTTTAATTCCGCTTACAACATCTTCGGCAAAGGCTGTTATTAACATTTGTAACGCTTTGTCTTTAGGTATTCCGCGAGAAAGAATATAAAACATTGCCGTTTCGTCCAAGTGCCCGACTGTGGCGCCGTGCGTACATTTTACATCATCGGCATATATTTCCAATTGGGGTTTGGAATCCGCTTTTGCGGTATCCGAAAGAAGAATCGAATTATTGTTCTGAAAAGCATTTGTTAGTTGTGCATCTTTAGCCACTAAAATTTTTCCGCTGAAAATACCATGCGAAACATCATTCATAATCCCTTTGTAAAGTTGGTTACTCAAGCAGTGCGGCTTGGCATGCTCAATAAATGTGTTATTATCAACATGCATATTGTCATTGCCGATATATAATCCGTTTAAAACCGTTTCAACATTTTCAGCCGCTAATTTTGTATTTACATCATTCCGGACTAACTTACCGCCAAAGGTAAAATTATAATGACTGAGCTTACTGTTCCGTTTTTGCAAAACATCAACTTTATCAAAATGATATGTTGATTTATTTTCGATTTCAATTTTGTAATAATCTACAACTGCATTCTCTTCAAGAACAATTTCGGCAACATTGTTATTAAAAACCGTGCTTTTTGTATTACTAACATAATTTTGCAAAATTACCGTTTGAGAATTTTTTCCCGCTACCACTAAAGTTCTGGGAGCAAAGAAGATATTTTCTTCTTCACCGACTGAAACATTTAAAAGTTGAATCGGTTTTTCCAATATCATTCCATCGGGAATACGAATAAATACACCGCCGACAAATGCGGATGTATTAACATAATCAAAGCCGGTATTCGTAAGGGATAATTTATTAAAGTAGTTTTTTGCCGCACTACTACCGGACAAAACAGCATCATCAATTGTTGCAATTTCAAAATTACCGATTTCGGATAATTCTTTGTTTAATACTCCGTTTACAACCACAACCAAATATGAATCGAACGAATTAAACTTAAGGTTTTCTATATCTTCTTTGGTAATCTTTTTATTTGCAATATCGGGTAAAGGGATAAATTCCGTATTTAGCAACTTTGTTAAACTTGTATACTTCCATTCCTCAGTTTTTAATGTGGGAAAAGAAACGGCAAAAAGATTTTTTTTAGCGGAAGTTTTGATTTCCGCAAGAACCGGATTTTTTGTTTCGGCAATTACCTTATCGGCTATTGCAATAAATCGTTCAACGGCAGTTTTGTTTATATCGTTTTTCATTACCCTTCACCCTTTGTAACCCAATCATAACCTTTTTCTTCAAGTTCCAACGCTAATTCCTTTCCGCCAGATTTGATAATCCTACCCTTATAAAGCACATGAACATAATCCGGCACAATGTAATCCAACAAGCGTTGATAGTGTGTTACAAGAATTACCGCATTGTCTTCATCTTTGTATTCGTTAACGCCGTTAGCAACAATGCGTAGTGCATCAATATCTAACCCCGAGTCGGTTTCATCCAAGATTGCAAGTTTAGGGTCAAGCATCAGAAGTTGGAAAATTTCATTCCTCTTTTTTTCTCCGCCGGAAAAGCCAGTGTTTACCGAACGTCCGATAAGCGAATTATCCATCCCTACAATTTTTGCTTTTTCGCGCATTCTATCTAAGAACTCTTTCGGAGTTAATTCGGGCAAATTATTATATTTTCTGATTTCATTCAAAGCGGTTTGTAAGAACGTTGCATTGCTTACGCCGGGAATTTCCACAGGGTATTGGAAACTGAGAAACAGCCCCTCTCTTGCTCTGTCTTCGGGAGGAAGTTCCAACAAGTTTTTCCCGTTAAACGTAACTTCGCCGGCAGTTACTTTATAGCTTTCGTTACCGGTAAGAACATTTGCCAACGTTGATTTGCCGGAGCCGTTGGGACCCATTATTGCATGAACCTCGCCGGCTTTAACTTCAAGATTTAAGCCGCGTAAGATTTCTTTACCTTCAATTTCCGCTTTTAAATTTTTAATTGATATCATTTTATTTCCTTTTAAATTTTCAATTTACCAATACTTTTTATCCGACACTTCCTTCCAAACTTAAAGCCAACAATTTAGTCGCTTCAACAGCAAACTCCATCGGAAGTTCGTTAAAAACTTCTTTACAAAATCCGTTAACTATCATATTTACGGCATCCTCGGTAGAAATACCGCGTTGATTTAAATAAAAAATCTGGTCTTCGCTTACTTTTGATGTTGTAGCTTCGTGCTCAACGGTAGCGGTTTTATTTTCAACTTCAAGATACGGGAAAGTATGAGCACCGCATTTATCTCCCATTAACATTGAATCGCATTGCGAAAAATTTCTTGCTCCGTCAGCATTCTTGCCTATTTTTACCAAACCGCGGTACGAGTTATCACTTCTGCCGGCTGAAATACCTTTTGAAACAATTGTGCTTCGGGTATTTTTCCCGAGATGCACCATTTTTGTTCCGGTATCTGCCTGTTGAAAATTATTCGTAACGGCAACCGAATAAAATTCTCCTATTGAATTATCCCCTTTCAAAACCGTACTCGGATATTTCCAGGTAATAGCGGAACCGGTTTCAACTTGAGTCCAAGAAATTTTTGCACTTTCGTGGCATATTCCCCTTTTGGTAACAAAATTATATATTCCGCCTTTACCTTCTTTATCGCCCGGATACCAGTTTTGTACGGTGGAGTATTTTATTTCGGCATTTTTTTCCGCAACCAATTCAACAACAGCAGCATGAAGTTGATTATTATCACGTTGCGGGGCGGTACATCCTTCAAGATAACTTACGTAAGCACCTTCGTCGGCAACAATTAAAGTCCGCTCAAATTGTCCCGTATCCATCGCATTAATTCTGAAGTATGTGGAAAGTTCCATTGGACAGCGTACACCTTTTGGAATGTAAACAAAGGAGCCCTCGCTAAAAACCGCCGCATTCAACGCAGCATAATAGTTATCGGTGTAAGGCACAACCGAACCGAAATATTTTTTTACTAATTCGGGATGATTTTGTATCGCTTCGGAAAGAGGGGAAAAAATTATTCCCTTCTCTTTTAGAGTATCTTGAAACGTAGTTTTCACCGAAACGGAATCAAAAACTGCATCAACGGCAACATTGGCAAGTTTTTTTTGTTCTTCAATAGGTATGCCGAGTTTTTCAAAAGTTCTTAACAATTCAGGGTCAACTTCGTCCAAGCTGGATAATTGCTCCTTCTTTTTGGGTGCGGAATAATACCGAATCTCTTGGAAATCTATTTCGGGATATTTTACTTTAGGCCACTTCGGCTCTTTTAATGTTAACCAATGCTTATATGCTTTTACTCTGTATTCGGTCATCCACTCAGGTTCGTTTTTTATTTTTGATATTCTACGAACTATCTCTTCGCTTAAACCTTTCGGGAACTCCTCTTCCTCAATATCCGTAACAAATCCCCATTTATAATCGGAATCGGTTACTTCGTTTATAAAATCTTTTTCGTTTTCTTTTTCACTCATAATTTTTTCTTATTTTTTTTTTAAAACTGAAAAATCTTACCAAAGTAAAATTCATCACTTGCAAACAATTTTACAATTATCGGGTTGAAACTTAGTTAATCTGGAAAATAAAGTCAAGATTGAATGAGCTATTGTATACAATGATAATTCTCAAGAATTATGAATTATAAGAATATAATCTGACGGGGGAAAAAGATAAATTTTATTTTCGTCTTTGTCGTATAACCTCGTATAAAAGAATGCCCGTTGCCACGGAAACATTAAGGGATTGGGTTTTGCCAAACATCGGAATTTTAACAAGGTAATCGCAATGCTCGGCAACACTGCGTCGTATTCCTTTTTCTTCGTTACCTACAATAATTGCAACTGCACCGGAATAATTTTGTGTTGTATATTCACTTGCATTTTTGTCGAGAGCCGAGCCGTAAATCCAAAATCCGTTTTCTTTCAACAGTTCAATTGCTTGGAAAAGATTTGTAACCCGGGAAATTTTTATGTTGGAAATTGCCCCGGCTGAAGTTTTTGCCACGGTTTCATTTAACGGTGCAGTATTACGTTGTGTAATAATTACACCGTCAACCCCGCTTGCCTCGGCGGTTCGAAAAATTGCACCCATATTGTGAGTGTCTTGAATTTCATCGAGGATTAAAACAAGAGGATTATTATTCTTTTTTGCTTCGTTAATTAAACTATCGAGCGACCACAAATTTAAATCGTTAATAAAAGCAATAACCCCTTGCGTGTTAAGCCCTTTTTCGTATTCTTTGAATTTATGCGATGCTTGTTGTGAGATTTTAATTCTTCTTTTTTTTGCCGCAACAAGAATGGCATCTATTATTTTACCCTTTTGCCCGAAGGAAATAATAATTCTGTCAATTTCTTCTCCGGCATTTATTGCTTCCAACACGGGTTTTCGCCCAATTACTTTTCTCATTTTTTCTCTTGGAATTTGGAGTTACACCAATTCGTTTACGGAAATCTCTGTTTGCGAACCGTCTTCCATATTTTTAACAACCGCCATACCTCGCTCGTATTCTTCACCGCCAATCATAATAACTTTACGGGCACCTAATTTATTAGCTTCTCGCATTTGCGCTTTAACACTGCGTTGGGTATAATCGAATTCTACGGAAAAATTTGCTCGTAATTTTGCTGCTATTTCAAAAACTTTTTTATTCAATTCCTTATTCAACCGCACAATATAATAATCAAGCTCCGTTTTATATTCTTGCAACACATTTTCGTTTGCCATTGCAAGTAAAATACGTTCCATACCGGCAGCAAAACCCACCCCCGGCACATCACGTTCACCCAATTGCTTAACCAACAAATCGTAACGCCCGCCGCCACAAAGTGCAGCTTGCGAACCGACACTACCGCTTACAAGTTCAAAAGTTGTATGGGTGTAATAGTCTAAGCCTCTAACAAGTTTGGGGTCAACTTCGTAAGGAACCCCCGCGGAAAGGAGGAGTTGCTTAACTTCTTCAAAATGCTCAAGAGACTCGTTATCCAAATGCTCAATTAACAACGGAGCGTTTTCCATTATTTTTTTATCTCGCTCATCTTTGCTGTCGAAAAGACGCAATATATTTGACTCGTATCTTTTTTTACTCTCTTCGGAGAGTTCGTTTAATTTATCGGCTAAATATTCTTTAAGTAAATTCTTATAATTTTCTCTTGAGGAAGGAACACCGAGAGAATTTATTTTTACGGTAAAGTTAGAAAGTCCTAACGTTTTTAAGATTTGGTAGGCAAGCAAAATCATTTCGGCATCCAAAGCGGCGCTTGTGCTGCCAAGAGCTTCGGCACCAAATTGATGGAACTGTCTGAAGCGGCCGGCTTGCGGGCGTTCTTGCCGGAACATGGGGGAAATATAAAATAGTTTGTTCAACTGACTTTGTTTGTCGAGAGAATGTTCCAACAATGCACGCACAACAGAAGCCGTCATTTCCGGCTTAAGGGTAATGCTGGTTTCACTTCTATCTAAAAAAGTGTACATCTCTTTACTTACAATATCGGTTGATTCGCCGATACCGCGACTGAATAAACGGGTTTCCTCAAATATAGGGGTTCTTATTTCCTTATAGTTAAAGGAGTTCATTATCTTGCGAACAGTGTTTTCCAGAAAATACCAATTCCGTATTTCATTGGGCAAAATATCTTTGGTCCCTGTAATTGCTTTAATCATAGTATATATCGGTTTGTTTTAATTATGAAAGTTCCAAATATTTGCTTTCTTCTTCTTCAAAGATTTTAAGCACCTCTTCAGCGGTTTGGCATTCCGATAAATTTTCCCGAATATTTTCCTTGCTCATTATTCTGGAAACTCGGCTCAACATTTTTATGTGTTGTGCAACTGCATCTTCTTGTCCTACCAACAAAAAGATTAAATTAACGGGTAGGTTGTCTAGCGCTTCAAAGTCGATGGGATTTTTCAAAACTCCAAACCCCGCAACCATTCCGGTTACCATATCGGTTTTACCATGTGGTATTGCAAATCCTTCGCCAACACCGGTAGACATAATTTTTTCACGTTCTAAAACTACAGTTCGCACGGCTTCAACATCACGCACACGCTCATCACCTACAAAAGTATCAAGCAACTCATTAATAACTTCTGTTTTTGTTGTTCCTTTAAAACCTATAATAATATTCTCGGGTTTTAGTATTTCAATAATCCTCATTTTGCATAACTCTTTATTTTGAATTAACAAATTTAATGAAGCCGTTTATGGATTACAATTATTCTGTTTTAATTTCGGAAAAAAGATTTTAATAATTTGCTTGCCTCAATAAATACATTCCCTTAATTTAGTTCTATAAGTAAAATTATAACGAGGTCAATTTATGGATATCAAAAAAAAAACCGTTCTTCTTTTCGGAGGGTGGGGACTTGTAGGAAACAGTCTTTCCAGAAAATTAATTATCGAAAAACCTAAACGAATTATTATTGCGTCATTAAAACAATCTGAAGCTGAAGAGCAAGTGGCAAATTTGAAAAGAGACTATCCTCATTTACCTGATGATTATTTTATTCCGTGGTGGGGAAATATTTTTGTGCGTAACGATTTTAAAGATATTAACCGCATGGAATTATTAGAGAGAGAAGAAACCCGCAGAGCTTTACTTCATGATACCATGGACGAACTTAATGCCGAGATATTACATAGTTCCGCCATATACAATGTGCTTTCAAAATATAAACCCGATATAATTATAGATAGTGTTAATGCGGCTACCGGAATTGCTTATCAGGATATATATACAATGTATCGCGACATTAAAAAGAAAATAGAGGCAAATCCTACAACGGAATCCCTTATTGCCGAAACCGAGAAGTTAATGTGTAATCAATACATACCGCAATTAATCAGACATATTCAAATTCTTTATGCATCAATGTACGAATTCGGGACAAAAATGTACGTTAAAATAGGCACAAGCGGTACGGGGGGTATGGGGCTTAATATTCCTTACACACACAGCGAGGAAAAACCCTCGCGTGTTCTGTTAAGCAAGTCTTCCGTTGCCGGTGCTCATACTCTTCTTCTTTTTTTAATGGGAAGAACTCCCGACGGACCTATCACAAAAGAGATAAAACCTACGGCGGCAATAGCCTGGAAAAAAATTGTATATGGCGAAGTAAAAAAAGGGGGTAAATCCATTGAACTTGTTGACATTCCTTTGGAACATGCTCTTGAATTAAAAGACAATTTAAAATTAAAGTTAGATAAACCGTTTGAAACGACCGGTAAAAATCTTAAATCTGTCTTTATAGATACAGGGGAAAACGGCACTTTTTCTCGTGGCGAATTCGAAGCAATAACATCGCAAGGACAAATGGAATACGTTACTCCCGAAGAGATTGCACAAGCAATTATTTATGAGGTGAAAGGAGGAAACACCGGACACGATATCATTAATGCTCTGGATAATGCTACCATGGAACCGACATACCGTGCGGGATTTATGCAAAACTATGCCGTAAAAAAATTGGAACAATTGGAAAATGAATATGGCACGGAAAGTATTGCCTTTGAATTATTAGGACCTCCGAGGCTGTCGAAATTATTGCATGAAATCAATCTTCTACGCCATGTATTCCCCACAATGAAAGAAATTATTAATGCCAATTCCGCAACCCTTTCCGAAAAAGTTTTTATGCTGCTGAAAGACAATAATAAACTTCGCAGCGAAATTATTTCAATAGGAATACCGATTTTGTATCCCGACGGAAAATCCTTGCTGCGCGGCAACTTAATGAAAATTCCTCCCTACCGCGGAGAAGATTCGATTGAAATTTCGAAAGAAAAAATTGATATGTGGGCAAATGACGGATGGGTGGACTTACGAGAATCGAATATGAAAAGATGGCAAAAACGTCTTAATGATTTAATTGAAGAAGCAGGATCAATTCCGGAAGATGATACAAGTTCAATGCATTTGCGTAACAAAGAGTACTGGAATAACTTTGAATCAATTGATATAGGCAAAGTGGTAAGTTGGATCTTTATTCATGAGGAACACGGATTAAGAATGAAAGCTTAATAAAATTATTTCTGTCAATCAAATTTATTATATTTCGGAACATTTTTTGATGCGATAATTTTTTATCAGTTATTTAATTTGCTTTTTGTTCTGCCCCGGTAGCTCAGCAGGATAGAGCGTCGGTTTCCTAAACCGCAGGTCGGAGGTTCGAATCCTCTCCGGGGTACAATATATACATCCGGTTGGTTATATAGAGAAAAGTTTAATAGAACTTTTCCGGATAATTTTACTAAACAATTTAAAGGATACAATTCATAAAAAACCAAATCTACAAAACATTTTATCTCTCGGGAAATTATCTGCTTTAAAAATTTTGGAATTAAGATAAACAGCCGTTTAATAATTTTTAGTCGGTACGTCGGTTCCTATTCTTTTTTATCGCAATAACTCGGCAAAACATACACGCCGCAGCAAAATTTAATAAGGTAAGTTTGTAGAATCGCGCAGAAATTTTAGCATTCTACATATATAGTATTTAAATTTGCCATATAAAAATTTTTAGAAAAATTTCCCCGTTTTTTAATCGGAGAAAAAATCTTTTTTTTATTCAAATAATTCTTGTATTTTTAGAAACAGAATGCATTATTTTTATTAAACTTGCTATAATCAGTAATATGGACTTACTTCTTCAGAACAAATTATTTAAAAACACTCAATTTAACAACGATTTGTTAAGTGAGTTTAATTTAATTAATAAAAGTTTTGCCGAAGGAAAAACAATTTTTAAAGAAAATGAAGCTACGACAAGTTTATTTTTAATTATTTCAGGACAAGTAAACCTTATTACCCATCAAAAATTAGAATCGGAAGAGTCTAATTCTATTGTTGTTTCGGACGGAGATTTTTTCGGTTACGACGAACATTATTATTCCGTACCCCGTAAATCGAGAGCTGTTGCATTGACAAAAACCGAGTTGATTCAAATTTCGATGGAGGAACTTAACAATTTAATTCTTAAGGATTGGACAATTATTGATAATTTAAAAGAAAATATTCATTTCCATTTCCTTTTTGAGAATGAGAATAAAGTTGAACAAATAGAAAAAGATATTGATAAAAAGAGAGAAAAAGAAGAAACCAATCTTACCGATGAAGAATATTCCGATATTCAACTAAAAATTGCAAAAGAGAAAGAGCTTGCCGAAAAAGAGATAGAAAACAGATTTGCAAAACTTAATCAAAAAGAAGAGGAACTTAATAAACTACGAGAATCTTTACATCGTGAAAAACTTTTTGCCGAAAAGACATTACAGGAAGAGATTGCCGAATTAGAGAAAAAAGAACAATCGATTTTACTAAATGAACGCTCGCTGGAAAAAGAGAAAAAGTTTGCCGAACAAACACTTAAAGAAGAATTAAACAAACTAAAAGAAAAAGAGAAGGAATTAGAGAATAAAAACAAACTGATTGAAGACGAAAAGAAACTTTTGAATAATTCTATTGAAAAAGCAAAAGAACTTGCTTTGAAAGAGATAGAATTAATGAAGCAATCAAAAAAAATATCCAGTCAGGCAAAACATGTTGATGAAATTCTGAAAAAGGAAAAAGAACTTAAGGAAAAAGAAGAAGAAATTAATAAACGATTACGCGAGTTCGAAAAAGAGAAAGAGATTGTCAAAAAGAATAATGAACTTAAACAAGAATTAGAGGCAAGAGAAAAAGAACTTGATCAAAAATTCCAAGAACTTGAAGAGAAAAAAGCCGCTATTGAAAACGCTCTTAACAAAGAGAAAAATTTAAGTAAAAAAGAATCCGAATTAAAAAATCTTGAAGAGCAATTAAAACTTCGTGAAAAAATATTCAACGAAGAAAAAGAACGAATGGAAGCGGAGTTCCAAGAAAAGATTAAAACTTTAGAAGAAAAGAAGCAAAAATTTAATGAATTAACATTAAAAGAAGAATCCTTAACTAAATTGGAAAAAGAATTAAACGATAAACTACAAGATTTAGAAAAGGAAAAACAAAAGATTCAATTAGAACAGAAAATAAAGGAAGAAATTTTTGCTAAAAAAGAAGAAGAGCTAAACAAAACTTTAACCAAAGAAGAAAAACTTGCTCAATTTGAAAAAGAATTGGAAAAACGGGCAAAACAACTTGAAGAAGAGAAACAAAAAGTTGAAGAACAGCTTGTTTTAAAAGAGACGGAACTTGAAAACGAAAAAGCAAGAATTGCTCAGTTAAACCAACTTGAATTGGAAAAAGCAAAAAAGGAATTTGAAAACAAGCAAAAAGATTTTCAAAAAGAAAAATTAGAAATAGAGAAAAAACTTAAAGACCTTGAATCAAAGCAAAACGAATTAAATGAAGAACGTTCTGCCGAAGAAAAAATTGCTCTGTTCGAAAAAGAATGGAAAGAAAAAGAAGCTCAATTAAAAAAAGAAAAATTTGAAGCGGAACGGGAACTGGAAATAAAACTTAAAGAACTTCAAGAAAAAGAAACCGCTTTGGATCTTGCTTTGAAAAAAGAGAAAGAACTTGCGGAATTGGAACAAACCTTAAAAAAACGAGCCGAAGAACTTGAGAAAAAAGAACTCCTTTCTGCGGATACTTTGCGAATGCAAATGAAAATTCTTGAAAAGAAAGAAAAAGAATTAGCCGAAAGAGAAAAAGAGATTGAAAAAGAAAGAATTTATTCCGAAAAGATTTTGCAACAAGAAGCCGAAATTATTGAACAACGCGAAATGGAGTTAATTAAAGAACGCAAAGAATTATTAAAATCCAAAATAAAGCAGAAAGATGATTTTATCCACGAGAAAACGCATCTCGAAATGGATAAAACCAATATAGATATGGAGTTAAACAAAGTAAATGAAGTACGCTCCGAAATTGAAGCAACCGTAATTACCGAAAACGAAACAAATACTACAACGCATGTTTTTCACGACGATAAACTTCCTCCGCTTCCGCCAGAATTGAATATTGAAAGAGACTTAACACAAAACTTTCAACACATAATATACGAATTTATTTCGGTTGTTCTTGTTAATCTCTCCCGATGCACTTCCGATAAAGCGGTTGATTTTAAAAACTTCTTGAACGAAGTTTTTGAAAGCAATAGTAAAAAAGTTATTTTGGATGTGTCTTACTCAGAGTTTCTCGATTCTACTTTCCTTGGCGTGATGGTTGCTTTCTTGAAACAACTGCGACGCGACGACAGAGAAATGAAAGTTGTTGTTGAACTTTCCAAAATGACAACCACCACCTTTATTTTATCCGGCTTAGACAGAGTGTTTTCTTTAGAAGAAAATATTAATACGGCTTTCTATAATTTTTACAACGATTAAATTTATTTAAATAAATATTCCCTATATTTATTCCTCGATTACCAACAAATCTTAAAAATGATTAAATTCTTAAAAAAATACTTCAACCGTAAAAGTAAAAAAACATCTAAAAAGCTAAATACTTTTGGCGGGGTATTTACCCCCGATGTACTTACAATTTTAGGCGTAATTATGTACTTGCGCCTCGGTTGGGTTGTTGGTAATGCCGGACTGCTGGGGGCATTTTTAATAATTTTGCTTGCAAAAGTAATTACAATCTCAACCGGCCTTTCAATGGCTTCGATTACCACAAATATAAAAATAGGCGTGGGCGGAGCTTACTCTATTATTTCAAAATCTTTAGGGCTTGAAGCTGGCGGAAGTATAGGAATTCCCTTTTATATTTCCCAGGCACTTTCCGCCGCATTGTATATTGCCGGTTTTACCGCCGGTTGGTTACTTATTTTTCCTGCTCATTCTCCCGTACTTGTTTCGGTATCAGCTTGGATAATTTTACTTACCATTTCATACATCAGCACGGTTTTTGCAATTAGGATTCAATACTTTATTATGGCAATTATCGGATTGTCTCTCCTTTCGGTTTTTCTTGCACCGGCAGAAGTTGGTGCACATATTAACTTAATAGGCGGTTTTGAAGATGCAAATTTTTGGCAAGTCTTTGCAGTCTTTTTTCCGGCTGTTACGGGAATAATGGCCGGAGCAAATCTTTCCGGCGATTTGGAAAATCCGCGGGAAGCAATTCCAAAAGGAACTCTTTGGGCAATTTTCGTAACCATGATAATATATCTGGCTTTGGCTTATATCCTATCGGTTATTGCAACACCGGAAGAACTTCGTAACAACGAAATGATTATGGTAATTAAAGCCCGTTGGGGATTTTTAGTTACGCTCGGTATTCTTGCGGCTACTTTTTCTTCAGCATTGGGCGGAATGGTTGGGGCTCCGCGAATTCTTGAAGCATTGGCAATAGATAAAATTATTCCCTTTGCAAAATTTTTTGTAACCAAACCAAAAGAAAACGAACCCCGAAATGCTATTATTTTTACAGGATTGGTAATCTTGTTGCCCCTTCTTTTAGGTGATTTTAATGCATTGGCTTCCCTTATTACAATGTTCTTTTTAATTACTTACGGAACATTAAATATGGTGGTTTATATACAACAAAGTATGAATCTAATAAGTTTCCGGCCAACATTTAAAATTCCGCGCATAGTTCCTTTAATAGGATTTATCGGGTCGCTTTTTATTATGTTTTTAATTAACCCCATCTTCGGATTTGTGGCAATTCTTACAATAATTATAATTTACATTTACTTAACACGGCAAGGTTTAAAAGCCAATTGGGGAGATATTCGCGGAGGAATGTTTTTGGCAATTGCCGAACGTGCTTCGCGTATTGCCAGTAAGTTTCCGCGCCATCAAGTAGTTTGGAAACCGGACATACTTTTACCGGTTGAAGACCCTACGGAATGGTCAGCCCCGCTCCTTTTTATCAGAAATATCACATACCCGGCAGGCTCTATTTTTGCCTTTTCTATAAAGGAAAAAGAGAAAGAGGAAGACTATGCCGCATTAAAGGAATTACTTAAACCGCTTAATGATGAAGACATTCTGGTAAACTCAACAATAATTGAAGATACAAACTTTATTCACGGAGCAAAAATTGTAATTCAAACATTACGCGGCGGGGCTTTTCGTCCTAACACTTTATTCCTAACACTCGGCAACGATAAACGCAAAGATAAAAACATATCGGAACTTGCTTTAATTGCAACAAAAAACGATTTAAGCATTCTTATATTACGCCGCCACCCTCGTGTATCGTTCGGAATGCAAAAAGATATTAATATTTGGTTACGAGATAAATCTCCCAACTGGCATTTAACCGTATTAATCGCCTTACAAATACAAATGAATTGGGAAGGAAAAATAAATCTTGTTACCGTTGCCGAAGAAGAAGGGAGTGAAGCAAGATTAAATGTTTTTTTAAATAAATTAAGCAACCAAACCCGCTTGCCGGCAATGTCGGAATTTTTTGTCCTTAAAGGGCATTTCAAAGAAGCTATGGCGCAAGCACCCCGTGCCGATATTAATATTATGGGTGTTGGCGGAAATAATCTTCCATTTGAAATGATGAGAGAAGCTGCCGAAATTACAAAATCATCTTGCCTTTTTGTTAAAGATAACGGGAATGTTTCCGCTATAGTATAGCTGATAATGTTTTTTGTTATTATTGCACCACTAAAACAATTTCACTATTTTAAAATGAATATTATTCTATTATACGGATAAGGGGGTATTTTTACTGTTTAATGAAGGGAGATTAATGCCTAAAATTATCGATAACATAAATGAATCACTTAGCCCACACTTAAAAACAGCTTTGGGAATTTCTTATCGTTCCGATTTTTGCGTGGGTTATTTTAATTTACGCGGATGGAAAGAAGTAGTAAATGAAATAGAAAATTTGAGGGTGGCGATAATAAACAAGCCCGTATTTTAATAGGAATGCAAAAGCAACCTGCTGAAATCTTGAAAGAATATTTTGCATTAAATCACGATGATCCAATTGATAATAATAGAGCGAATAAAATAAGGAAACAGTTCGCACAAGAATTTAAGCAACAACTTACGATTGGGCTATTGAGCAAAGAGAAAAAGGCGTTTGCGTTGTTTCCGGTTTTCATTCCAAAATTGAAAAAGATGTTTTTCATTATTTGTTAAAAGGAACACAACCGATAATTTTGGTTTTGGCACGCGGACTTTACAAAAGAATTCCGATTGAGTTTCAAAAACCATTGAACGAATCACGGCTGCTAATTATTTCTCCGTTCGATAAAACCGTAACCCGCGCTTCGTCGCATACTGCTTACATTCGGAATAAATTTATTTTGGAAATATCGGATGATGTTACTATCCCATATATTTCAAAAGACGGATTGCTTAGTAAAGTAATTATCGGTTCTACATTTCAAAGGTTAGATTGTTAAAAACTTATTCAAATTATTTTTTCAATTTCCGCTACAATTTTTTCGGTTGCTCCGGTGTGCTCATTAACAAATTCGGAGCTTTTCTTTCCCGCTTCAATTTTGTAATTATCATCGGAAAAAAGTTTATTGAGTTTTTCGAAAGCTTCATTTTCATTTTTAACAATAAAAGCAGCTCCACGTTTAACAAGTTCCCCCGCTTCAACGCTTCCATCAATTTTAGGACCGAACAAAACCGGAATGCCATAGACGGCAGGCTCCAAAACATTATGAATACCTTGTTTGAAACTTCCTCCAACATAAGCAACGTCCGCATAAAAATAGAGTGTAAGTAAAATACCGATTGAATCGATAATTATTACACGTTCGTTATTATATCTGTTTTTGGAAGAGAAACGAATTGTTTTTTCTTTACCGGTAAAATAATTCTCTATTTTTTCAAGATGTACCACTGTCGGCTCATGCGGAGCAATAATCATTACAACATCATTGTTTTCTTTCAATAATTTTTCAAATGCAGGAAATATTACCTCTTCATCTTCAGGCCACGAACTTCCAAAGAGGAAAACCTTTTTCCCTTCAAATAAGCTTTCACGAAAAAGTTTTTTTTCGCGGGCTTGCATACTTTTTTGAAAGACTCTGTCGTAACGCGTATCCCCAACGGCAGTAAGTTTCTGCGGAGGAATTGAAAAATCGAGAAAATTTCTTACATCATTTTCGGATACGGTTAAAAAGAGATCTATACAATTAAACAGAGTTTTATGAAAAGCTTTAATAATGGGGAGTTTACGTTTGGAAGTTGCCACCATTGTTGCATCCACAAGTAACGTAAAAATTCCTCTATCCTTTAATTGCCATAATAAATTAGGCCAAAAATCGTAACGCATAAAAATTACAATATCCGGATTTACGGTGTTAATAAAAAGCTTAACTGATGAGGGTTTATCAAAAGGAAGATATGCAACGGCATCCGCATAAGGATACTTTTTGGAATTATCGTAACCCGAAGGGGAAAAAAAAGTAATAAAAATGTTTATATCATATTCATTCTTTAGTTTGCGGATTATCGGTTTTGCTTGTTCAAACTCACCAAGTGAAGAAGAATGAACCCAAATTGTTTTCTTGTTTTTATCAAACGATTTTATCAGTTCCGGTAAAATTTGTTCTTGTATTTTACGTTCGTCGAACCCACTTTTAATTTTATCATTAACGATGCGGGCAATCCAAAACACACCATAAAGCAAAGGAAAAACAAAAACATTGTAAATTATATACCAAAATTTTTTCATTTTATTATCGGAATTAATTAAGCATTTTAATTGTTATTACGGTTTCTCGGTTATCTCTTTTACAAATTTTACAGTTTTATCAAAAACAAATTCGGGCAAAATATCATTCATACATTTAAAATGTTTCTTCTTACATTTTGCCCTTCCTATATGACTGCACGGACGACAAAGAAGTCCGTTTTTTTCAAGCACCAAATTTTTCACTCCATAAGGAGCAAACCCGAATTCCTTAACGGTAGAACCGAAAATTGAAACGACAGGAGTTCCAACTGCGGTTGCAGTATGCATCAAACCGGAATCGTTACAAACAACGGCTTTGCACATTTTCATATTTGCCGCAGTTACAAAAAGATTATTGTCGTTAGATAAATCTATGGAACCGTTAATTTTTTTTTGCAAATTTTTACAAATTTCTCTATCCGATTTCCCCCCGAAAATTGCAATCTCGTATCCTTCGGCAATTAATAATTGACCTAGTTTTGCATAATAATCAAGCGGCCATCTTTTTGTAAAATGAAATGCCCCCGGGACCAAACCGATAAACGGTTTTTCATTCTTTTCTATTTGCGGTGCTATTTCGTCAGAAATAAAGAGTTCAAGTCCTTCGGTATCCGTAGTTAGTTCCGGAACCGTTTTGATATAACGTTCAGCAACGGGGATAGTTTTTTTCAGTAAATTGATTTTAAACCGAACCAATAAAAATTTTTCAAGGTTCGGTTTAATAAAAGAAAGATGGGGAATCTTTAACTTTCTTACAATTTTTTTACTTCTAAAATTATTTTGTAAGTCAATTACAAATTGATAATCATTCTTCTTTAATTTATGAATAAGAGAGAAAAATTCTTCTTCGTTTTTCCAAGAGTAAATATTGTTGACATTCGGATTTAACCTAACGGCATCAACAAAATTACTTTTAACGCAATAATCAATAATAGCACGGGGATATTTTTTCTTCAGTACTCTTAAAAACGGGGTTGTTAATAATACATCTCCCAAAGAGCTGAAGCGTATAATCAATATTTTTTCTGCGTTTTTTATTTCCATATTCATTCGGATAGTTATAAGAGCAAAGTTAATTATATCTCTTAACTTTTCAAAAATCAAATATAAATACTTGACCTTGAAAAAATATATTGCTAATTTTGTTTTCGTATTTTTTTGAAATACTGGTTTGGGTGCATAGCTCAGTGGTAGAGCATCTGCCTTTTAAGCAGAGGGTCCCTGGTTCGAGCCCAGGTGCACTCACTAATAATTAAAGCTAATCGTAAACAACGGTTAGCTTTTTGCTTTTTAACCCCCTATTTATTTTTACTTATTTATATAGCTGAAAAGCCTCAGATAGATTTGCAAATTGTTTATCACTCTTTTTAAAGTTCCGCCAAAGGATATAATATTAAAAAAAGCAACTACTGTAATAAAATCATTTTTTTTGTTTCGGTATGGTTCCCGCTTGTTAATTTATAAAAATAAACACCTCCGGAAATATCTTTCGCATTAAAAATTACTTGATAATTTCCGCTCCCTTGCTTTTGATTAATCAAGGTTTTTACCGTGCGACCCAAAGAGTCATAAATTTTTAATTTAACAAACCCTTCCGTAAAAAGTGAATATGTAATTATTGTAGTCGGATTAAAAGGATTAGGGAAATTTTGATTTAATATAAAATCTATTTCGTTTCTCTCGGGGTTTTCTTTAACGGAGGTAAAGATATCACTCGGCGGATAGTAGGGTTTACTTATCATCCCTTCGCTGCTTAATAATCCGAATAATGTGGTATCCTTCAACACATTTTCAACAGTAGTTGAATCTCCGTTAAGAATAACCGTACCGAATATAAACCTGATACCATGCGAATAATCCGCATATTTTGCAATATGCCCATTATAAACGGGTTGAATAGGGTTGTTAACTCCACGATGCCATCCGTAGATTACAACTCTCTCGTAATCTCTATCGGAACTATAAATTTTATTTGAAATAATTACATCCTTTTTATGTCCGGCAATTAAATAATCGGATGTTCTATCGAATCCAATTTGTAGAATTTGTTTTTTTATTGAATCCGTATGATTTTTAAATACAGGTACAGTAACCATATTATTTGACGGCGGAATAGGTTGGGGATATAATTTGATATCTGCATTATTATAAATTATATCAACCATTTTTTTTGTCGGAAGTGAGCAATTAAGTTGTTCGGCCAAATATTGCGCAGTTGAGGGAGTCATAGGAATATATAAATAATCACTATCCGCTCCGATAGCCATATAATCACAAAGGGTAAAAAAAGTTAATTTATAATTTCCCGAATTAATGTTAAGCGAAATTGTTACCGACTTCAGCTTTCGTGAAAAGGAAGGAACATTTCCGAGCAATATCTCTTTAACAATTTCCTTCTCCCTATTTTCAAGACTCATTTTAGATACCCTGCTTACAAATTCACTACCGGTAATTGCATTTCCCGAACGGATAGGGATATTCAAATATTTTAACGTATCATTTGCAAAAGAGAAAGAAAATGTTCCTATCGCAATAATAATACTAAAAAGGGAAATTATTATGTTAAATTTCATGCTTACCACCGATATTAATTTTATTAATCATAGAACGAACAAATATAAAAGAATTGAAACGAAATAGTATAATTACAAAACTTCTTTTCAAAGTAAAAATTAATACACCGATAATTTATTTTTCGGAAAGCAAGTTGTAGGAATTAAACATATAAAAAAAGCCCGAACAAATCGGGCTTTTAATTTTTTATGGCCAATCTTTAATACACCTTACGCTTGCGGCATGTGTTTTTTTCATTACATCGCTAAACTCCGTATTATCGCCATCATGAAGTTTAAAAACTGTGGCTTCGGTATTATCGTCGGGATTTTCCGTAATTG